>NZ_MWLP01000024.1:0-1945 GCF_010634885.1 Microbacterium sp. B35-04
AGAAGCGGCGCGGCCGGCGGCTGCGGCCCGCGGGCAGCCGGACCTCGTTCACGCTGTTCCTCTGCATCGTCCCGTTCCTGATCCTGGCGTTCCTGTTCTCGTACCTGCCGCTGTACGGCTGGATCTACTCGCTGTACGACTACAAGCCGGCGCTCGGGATCGAGGGCAGCGAGTTCGTCGGTCTGCAGTGGTTCCAGATGCTGGTGAGCTCGCCCACGCAGATGGCCCAGATCGGCCAGGTGCTGATGAACACCCTGGCGATCAGCTTCCTGGGGATCGCGACATCCGTCCTGCCGCTCTTCTTCGCGATCCTGCTCAACGAGATCAAGGCGCCCTGGTTCCGCAGCTCGGTGCAGACCCTCACGGCGCTGCCGAACTTCATCTCGTGGGTGCTCGTCTACATGATCGCGTTCTCGCTGTTCTCCAGCTCGGGGCTCGTGAACGACGTCCTCAACGACGCGGGCCTCATCACCACGCCGATCAAGTTCCTCGACAGCGACCAGAACGTCTGGATCACCATGACGCTCTGGAGCATCTGGAAGGGTCTCGGCTGGGGCGCGATCATCTACCTCGCCGCGATCGCCGGCATCGACCAGTCGCTGTACGAGTCCGCCCGCATCGACGGTGCCGGGCGCTTCCAGCTGATGCGCTACATCACGCTGCCGCAGCTGATGCCCACCTACCTCGTGCTGCTGCTGCTGTCGATCGCGAACATCCTGAACAACGGCATGGAGCAGTACTACGTGTTCCAGAACGCGTTCAACAAGGAGTGGATCCAGGTGCTCGACCTGTACGTCTACAACATCGGCATGACCGGCAACAGCCTGTCGCTCGCCACCGCGATCGGCATGCTCAAGAGCCTCATCTCGGTCGCGCTCCTGCTCACCGTCAACGCGGTCTCCAAGCGCGTCCGCGGCGAATCGATCGTGTGAGGGGCCGGCCATGACGACGACGATGACCAAGACGCTCACCACCACGAAGCGCGGCGACACCTCGGCGCGCTATCGCGCCTCGGCCGGCGACATCCTGTTCCGCATCGGGAACTACACGCTGTTCCTGCTGTTCGCGCTCATCTGCGCCTACCCCTTCTACTACCTGATCATCAACTCGGTCAGCGCCAACGACGTCTCGGCGCTGGGCGACGTGCGCCTGTGGCCGGTCGGGTTCCACCTGTCGAACTACGGTCAGGTGTTCCAGCTGCCCGGGCTGCCGATGGCCGCTGTGGTCAGCGTCGGGCGCACCGTGATCGGCACGGCGCTGACAGTGCTGGCCTCCGCGTTCCTCGGGTTCATGTTCACGCAGACCCGCATGTGGGGCCGCAAGTTCTGGTACCGCTTCCTCATCATCACGATGTACTTCAGCGCGGGCCTGATCCCGGTGTTCATCATCATGAAGACGCTGGGGCTGACCAACAACTTCTGGGTGTACGTGCTGCCGTTCGTGGTGCAGCCGTTCAACGTCATCCTCGCGAAGACCTACGTCGAGTCGATGCCGCGAGAGCTGCAGGAGGCCGCCGAGGTCGACGGCGCCAACATCCTGCAGGTGTTCTTCCGCGTGTACCTGCCGAACATGACGCCGATCCTGGCGACCATCGCGATCTTCAGCGCGGTCACGCAGTGGAACAGCTTCCAGGACACCCTGATCTACATCACCGACCAGAGTCTGTACACGCTGCAGTACCTGCTCTACATGTTCATCAATCAGGCGTCGAGCCTCGCCCAGGCCGCACAGAACGCCGGCGGCAATCTCGGGCAGATCGCCGGGGTGGCGACCCAGCAGACGCCGACCTCGATACGCATGACCGTCTCGGTGCTGGTCGTGCTGCCCATCATCTTCATCTACCCCCTGTTCCAGCGCTTCTTCGTGAAGGGCATCATGCTGGGCGCCGTCAAGGGTTGACGGCGGCCACGCACCACCAAGAAAGGAAAGCAATGAAGCTTCGAAA
>NZ_MWLP01000025.1:0-13983 GCF_010634885.1 Microbacterium sp. B35-04
GCGAGGGAGCGCCAGCGACCGAGACGACACGCCCCAACCCGAACAAATCCGCCGGGTGCAGGCGTTTCGTCTCGCTCGTTCCTCACTCGCTCAACGACCGGGGGTGGAGTTCCGGTCGTTGAGCGAGGGAGCGCCAGCGACCGAGACGACACGCCCCAACCCGAACAAATCCCCCGGGTGCAGGCGTTTCGTCTCGCTCGTTCCTCACTCGCTCAACGACCGCGAGCAGAGTTCCGGTCGTTGAGCGAGGGAGCGCCAGCGACCGAGACGAAACGTCCCGAACCGAACGGATACGCCAGGTGCAGGCGTTTCGTCTCGCTCGTTCCTCGCTCGCTCAACGACCGCGAGCAGAGTTCCGGTCGTTGAGCGAGGGAGCGCCAGCGACCGAGACGAAACGCCCCAACCCAACGGATACGCCAGGTGCAGGCGTTTCGTCTCGCTCGTTACTCACTCGCTCAACGACCGGGGGTGGAGTCCGTGTGCTCGGGTCAGCTCGCGGTGACCTCCAGATCGGCGCGGACGGGGAGATCCCACGCTGACGGGCCCGCCGCGATGACGTACGACCCCGGCTGGACGCGGAGAGCGCCGGCGTGGAGCCAGTCGTCGACCGCGCCGGCAAGGCGCACGTCGTCGTCCCACACCGCGAGGCGGCCGGGCGAGAACGAGAGCTCCACGTCGGCGACCTCGCCGGGCGCGAGCCGCACGCGGCGGTACGCCACCAGCACGCGGCGCGGGGTCGGGATGGCGAAATCGCCCACCGGCAGCGCGTACAGCTGCACGAGCTCCTCGGCATCGCGGGCACCGGTGTTGCGCACGCGCACCACCGCGTGCATGACCTGCTCCTCGGCTCCGGGTGCGAATCCGGCGTGCCGGTGCGTCGCGGCGGGCGCGGGGACCGCCACATCCGGGATCGTCACCGACTCGTACGCGACGGTCGTGTAGGTGAGGCCGTGACCGAAGGCGAACGTGGGTCCATCGGCCTGGTGGCGGTACGTCGCGCCCTGGCGGAGCGTGTCGTAGTCGAAGAGGTCGCCCGCCTGCTCCTCGGTGGCGGGCCAGCTCTGCGACAGGCGTCCCGACGGCTCGCGGTCGCCCGCGAGCACGTCGATGACGCCGTGCCCGAGCTCCTGGCCGCCGTGGCTCGACCACACGACGGTGGCGGCATCCGTGTCGTCCAGCACGTACGGGTAGCTCGACACGATCGTGAGCACCGCACGCGGGTTGGCCTCGCGCGCGACGCGCCACACGTCGGCGGCCGCCGCGGGCAGGCGCAGGTGCGGCCGGTCCTCGGTCTCGCGGCCGGCGAGATGCGGATCGTTGCCGACCGCCACGATGACGGCGTCGGCGCGCGCGGCGGCTTCTGCCACCGCCGACGCCCCCGAACGCACGACGCGCACGCCGAACCGCTCGGCCTGGTCGAGGGTGACGGCTTCAGCGGCGAGCAGCCCCGAGTCGCGAAAGGTCCGCACCCAGCGGCCCGAGCCGAGGTGCAGGAGCGACCACGTGCCGTCGGCGTGCAGGTGCCTGCGGAAGCTCTCCTGCACGACCCAGCCGCCGACGCGCGCGGCGTCGGCTCGCATCGGCCAGGCGCCTCCGGTGAGCAGCAGTCCGCTCGCGTGGGAACGCAGGGTCAGGATGCCGTCGCCCCAGTCCGTGACGTCGAACAGGGCATCCGCTCCGGCGCCGGTAGCTGACGCCTCGACGCTCGCACCGTCTGCGGCGGCGACGACGAAGCGGCCGTTCGACGCCGCACGGAGCGCCACCGTATCGGCCCCCGTCACGACCTCCGCGTCGCCGAAGCGCTCCGCGGCCGCCGCGCCGATCCCGACCGCGTACGGCGGCGTGCCGGCGTACCAGTCGGTCAGCACCGCGTCGGCGAGCGGTCCGACGACCGCGACCCGCCCCGCGTCCGAGAGTGGCAGCACTCCGTCGTCGTTCCGCAGCACGACGACGGAGCGCGCCACCGTCTCGCGGGCGAGCTGACGCGCCTCCGGCGCGTCGATCGCCTCGACGCCGATGCCCGCGTAGGGGTCGTCCGCGCCGTCGAACTCACCGGTGCGGATGCGCAGCTCGAGCAGCCGCACCACCGCCCGGTCGATATCGTCGGTCGTGAGGAGCCCGGCCTCGAGCGCCTCGCGGAGGTAGCCGATGGTGGGCTCCGCGTTCGCCTCGTTGTCGGTGAACGAGTCGAGTCCCGAGCGCACCAGGGCCGCCGCCGCGTGCACGTGGTCGGGCTGGGCGCGCTGGGTGGTCACCAGGAAGGTCGGGGCACCGGCATCCGATACCACCGCGATCGACTCTTCCGACCAAGACCGGGCCTCGGCGACGAGCTCGGGCTGCGTGTGGGCGGGGATGCCGTTGACCTGGTTGTAGGCGAGCATGATGCCGCCCGCAGCGCCCGACTCGAGGGCGCCGCGGAAGGCGGGGAGCTCCTCTTCGTGGAGGGTGCGCAGCGACATCTCGGACGAGGTCGTGGAGCGATCGGTCTCGTTGTTGTACGCGAGGAAGTGCTTGAGGGCGGGCACCGTGCGCCACACCCGCGGATGGTCGCCGCGCAGTCCGTGTGAGTAGGCCGTGCCGAACTCCGCGGTGACGTGCGGGTCTTCGGAGTAGCCCTCTTCGTTGCGCCCCCACGCGGGGTGGCGCAGCGTGTTGACGACCGGCGCCCACACATTGAGGCTCACCATCGGGTTCTCGGCGCGCTTGGCGCGCACCTCGACCGCAGCGACCTCGCCGACCTGGCGTACGAGCTCGGTGTCCCACGTCGCGGCCAGCCCGACGGGCTGCGGGAACACCGTCGCGCGACCGAGCCACGCGACGCCGTGCAGCGCCTCGCAGCCCGTGTGCCACGCGGCGACGCCCAGCCGCTCGATCGCGGGGGCCGCCTGGTGCAGCATCGCGATACGCTCGTCCGGCGTCAGCCGGTCGAGCAGGTCGCGCGCTCGCACGGCGAGGGGCTGGTCGACCTGCCGGAACACCGGCGTGTGCTCGGTCGGGCGCTCCGCGGTCGGCCGGGTCCCGGCTGGGCCCCCGCCACCGGAGGCTCCGTGCAGCGCGCCAGCGCTGTGCGGAGGGGTCGCGGGGACCGTCAACGTCTCATTCATCGCTCGTCCTCGATCTCGATGCGGATCTCTCCGGATGCTTCGGCCCGAGCGGTCTGCTCGCCCACCTGCAGTGCCCATGGGGCGTGCGCGTCGTCCGACGACGCGATGATCGCGGTGCCCTCGCGGCGTACGCGGAACGTCGTCGCGCCGACCCCGTCGATCGACCCCTTGGTGTCGTGGCCCGGCACACGCGTGACGGCGTCGTAGCCGTCGGGCAGCTCGAAGCAGCGCAGCGTGACACCGTCGGACCAGTCGTAGTCGGGCCGGCTGTCGTCGGCGCCGAAGGGCAGCACCGTGCCCGGGCGCACGCGGAGCGGCACCGAGTCGTAGCCGTGCGTCTCGCCGACCCAGCGCCTGCCGTCCACGACGGAGCCGTCGACGAGCGAGGTCCACCGCCCCTCGGGCACGTAGTACTCCACCGTCCCGTCGGCGGTGAACACCGGCGCGACCAGCAGCGCGTCGCCCAGCATGTACTGGGTGTCGGCGTCGAAGCCCGAGCGGTCGCCCGGGAACTCGAGCGCCATCGGGCGCATCATCGGCGTTCCCTCGTGATACGCCTGCTCGGCGGCACCCGCGAGGTACGGCATCAGCCGCATCTTGAGCTTCGTGAAGGTGCGGGCGATGTCGACGGCCTCGTCGTCGAACGCCCACGGCACGCGCACCGACGACGAGCCGTGCAGGCGCGAGTGCGACGAGAGCAGGCCGAAGGCGAGCCAGCGCTTGAACAGCCCGGGATCGGGCGTGCCCTCGAATCCGCCGATGTCGTGGCTCCAGTAGCCGAAGCCCGACATCGCGAGCGAGAGCCCGCCGCGCAGCGACTCGGCCATCGACAGGAACGTCGAGTCGTTGTCGCCGCCCCAGTGCACCGGGAACTGCTGCGAGCCGGCGGTGGCCGAGCGGGCGAAGACGACCGCGTCGCCGACGCCGTGGTGGCGCTCGAGCGCCCGGAACACGACCTCGTTGTAGAGCTTCGCGTAATAGTTGTGCATGCGGTGCGGGTCGGAGCCGTCGTGCCACACGACGCCCTCGACCGGGATCCGCTCGCCGAAGTCGGTCTTGAACGCATCGACGCCCTGGTCGAGCAGGCTCTGCAGCTTCGCGACGTACCAGTCGGCGGCATCCGGGTTCGTGAAGTCCACCAGGCCCATGCCCGCCTGCCACATGTCCCACTGCCATACGCTGCCGTCGGTGCGCAGGAGCAGGTAGCCGTTCTCGGCCGCCTCGCGGAACAGCGCCGACCGCTGCGCGATGTAGGGGTTGATCCACACCGACACGTGCACGTCGCGCTCGTGCATGCGCGCGATCTGGCCGACCGGGTCGTGGAAGGCGCGGGCGTCCCACTCGAAGTCGGTCCACTGGTACTCGCGCATCCAGAAGCAGTCGTAGTGGAACACCGACAGCGGGATGTCGCGCTCGGCCATGCCGTCCACGAACGCGGTCACGGTGTCTTCGTCGTAGCTGGCGGTGAAGGATGTCGTCAGCCACAGCCCGAACGACCACGCCGGCACGCGGGCCGGTCGCCCGGTGAGGGCGGTGTAGCGACGCAGCACGTCCTTCGGCTCGGGACCGGCGATCACGTAGTACTCGAGCGATTCGCCGTCGACCGAGAACTGCACGCGCGAGTTCACCTCGCTGCCCACCTCGAACGAGACGTTCGCGGGGTTGTCGACGAACACGCCGTAGCCCCGGCTCGTGAGGTAGAACGGCACGTTCTTGTACGCCTGCTCGCTCGAGGTGCCGCCGTCGGCGTTCCACGTGTCGACGGTCTGGCCGTTCTTCACGAACGCGCCGAACCGCTCGCCGAGGCCGTAGACGCGCTCGCCCGGCTCGATGCTCAGCTGCTGGTGCACCCAGGTCGGCTGCGTGCCCCCGGCGGCGGTGCCGGCTGTGCCGGCGGTGCCCGGGGTGCCGGTGGTGCCGTTCTTGCCGCTCGTGCCGGTGAAGTGGCCGATGGATCGGGGCAGCGAGCTGGTGAGCGTGCGCCCGTCGCTCTCGAAGTCGACGCGCCACTGACCCGCCGTCCGGACGACCCGCGCGCTCAGCGGGCCGGACCGCAGGACACCGGCCTCGTCGTCGATCGCGATCTCGGGGCGGAACCCCTCTTCGCCGAACACCTCGAAGTCCGGCCCCCGGTGCACCGCACCCTGGTGCCGCTCGACCCGCACCTTGACGACGCCGGGCGCCGGCGCCGAGAAGGTCACCGTGAGCATCGCGCGGTTGAGGGTGTCGCCCCGGTCACGGATGACCGCCGTCGGCGCGTAGACCGTCATGGTGCCCGCCGCCTCGTCGTGGCGGATGTCGTCGACCTCGACTGCGTACAGCGGGGCGAGCCCCGGCCGGGTGAGCCAGTAGCCATCGGTGAACTTCACTCTGCGTGCCTTTCGATGAGCACCATGGCGGCGCCGGGGGCCAGAGTGGCCTGGCCGTCGACATCCGCGTCCGACAAGAGATCCCGATGCGGGCCGGGCACCGTGACGTGCCGCGTCCCCTCACCGTGGTTGAGCAGGAAGAGGGCGTCGCCGCGACGGATCCCCTCGACGTCTTCGGGCAGCACGCGGTCCGGCACGACGCCGGTCACGCCCGCCGCGTCGAGGGCGTCGTCGAGGACGGCGGCGAGAGCGGCATCCGACAGCACGGCGCCGAGGTACCAGGCCGTGCCCTCCCCCACGCGGTGACGCGTGATCGCGGGCGCCCCGGCGAGGTGTCCATCCTCGAAGCGGGCGAGCACCTCGGCGCCGTCCGCGCGCAGGCGTTCTCCCAGCACGGATGCCTCGGCCACCGCGGGCGCGGTCGTCCAGGCGGATTCCGCCGCGACGCGCGTGGGTGCGTCCGGCAGGCCCACCCACTCCTCGCCGCTCACGCCGACGAGATCGCGCAGCAGCACCGGCGAGCGTCCGGTGAGGATGCCGGCGTGAGCGTCTGCGACGCCCGAGAACGGACCGACAACGAGGCTCGCACCCCGCTGGACCGCCGCGCGGAGGGCGGCTGCGGCATCCGTCTCGACGATGTACGAGTGCGGCACCAGCACCGCCGCGTAGGCCGACAGGTCGGCGCCCGGCTTCACGAGGTCGACGGCGATGCCCCGGCGCCACAGCGCGCGGTGCCAGCGCTGCACCTGCTCGAGGGTGCGCAGGCGCTCGGTCGGCCGCCCGGGCTCCTCCGCGGCCCACCAGGACGGCCAGTCGAAGAGGACGCCGACGGATGCCGCCACCCGCCCGCCGACGACCGGCCGCAGCTTCTGCAGATCGGCGCCGAGGGCGCAGGCGCTGGCGAACACCTCGGTGTCGGCGCCGGCATGCGGCAGCAGCGCGGAGTGGAAGCGCTCGGCCCCGGTGCGCGCCTGACGCCACTGGAAGAAGCAGATCGCGTCAGCGCCGCGCGCGACGGCCTGGAGCGAGTCGAGGCGGGCGCGGTCGGCGGACTTGGGCAGGTTGTGCGGTCGCCACGAGGTCGCACTCACAGCCTGCTCCATCAGGGCCCACGGGCGCCCGCCGCCGAGCGAGCGCATGAGGTCCTGCACGAGGGCGATGTCGGACGACGCGGTGGCCGAGCCGTGATCGGGGTACTGGTCGTCGGCGATGACGTCGACGTCGGCCGCCCATTCCCAGAGGTCGGTGAGGGGCTCGAAGCCCATGAAGTTCGTCGTGATGGGCTGGGTCGCCCCGGCCTCGCGGATCGCGTCGCGCTGCTCGGTGAACACGCGCTGCAGCGCCCACGAGGTGTACCGGCGGAAGTCGAGGGACTGCGCCGGGTTCACCAGATACGGCATGCGGCGCGGCGGCAGGATCTCGTCGAAGTCGCGGTAGCGCTGGGCCCACACGAGCGTGCCCCACGCGTCGTTGAGAGCCTCGATCGTGCCGTAGCGCTCACGCAGCCACAGCCGGAACTCGCGCGCCGCCTCGTCGCCGAAGTCGATCTGCCCGAACTCGTTGCCGACGTGCCACATGCGCACCGCGGGGTGGTCCACGTAGCGCTCGGCCATCGCCGTCGCGATGGACACCGCGTGCTCGCGGTACACGCGCGACGCGGGCGTGAACTGGTTGCGCGATCCTGCGACGAGGCGCACGCCGTCGGGGTTCACCGGCAGCGTCTCGGGGTGGAGGATGCCGAGCCACGGGGGCGGTGAGGCCGTCGGCGTCGCGAGGTCCACGGCGATGCCGTGCGCATGCAGCAGATCGAGCACCTCGTCGAGCCACCCGAAGTCGCGCTCCCCCGGCGACGGCTCGAGGCGCGCCCAGCTGAAGACGCCGACGGTCACGAGGTTGACGCCGGCGCGGACCATGAGCTCGGCATCCTCGCGCCAGATCTCACGCGGCCACTGCTCGGGGTTGTAGTCGCCGCCGAAGCAGAGGCCGAGCTCGCCGGCGAGTTCGCCGAAGGCGTCGACGCGGCGCGGGTGCAGGGTGGCGGCCATGGAGCAGGGAACCTCTTCGCTGAGTTTCGTCGTGGGCGATTGTCGTCGGATCGAGAAGTGGGAGCGGACTTTCGAAGCGCTTCAACACCGAGACCATATACTAGCGCTGTGACGATGTCCACGCGCCGCGATGACGCGGCCCCGCCGGCCCGCCCGGAGGCTCTGCACGTGCTCCGCGCGTCGGCGCCGGCCTCGCGCTGGCTCGAGGCGTACCCGGTCGGCAACGGCCTGCGCGGCGCGATGTGCGCGGGACTCGCCGGCGGCGACCGGCTGTGGCTGAACGACATCACCGCGTGGTCGGGGCATGCCGAAGCGGATCCGCTCGAAGGGGTCACCGCGCGCGGCGCCGAGGCCCTCGCAGCCGTTCGAGCGGCGATCGACGCCGGCGAACTCGACGCCGCCGAGGGACTTCTGCAGCAGATGCAGACGCCCTGGGTGCAGGCCTACCTGCCGCTCGGCTGGATCGACGTCGAGGTGCTCGGCCCCACGGTCGCCGCCGGCTCGGGGCGCGGTCACCCGGTCGTTGAGCGAGCGAGGAACGAGCGAGACGAAACGCCCCGGACCCTCCAGCGACGCCTGGACCTCGCGACCGGTGTCGCGACGCACTCTTACGACGGGGTGACGCACCGGACGTGGGCAGACCTGGTGACCGGGCTGATCATGCACGAGATCTCCGCCGAAGAGCCGATCTCGGTGCGGCTCCAGGTCGGTTCGCTGCTGCGGGCGGAGTCCGCTCCGGGCGATGTGGACGGCGACCTCGTGACGCAGTGGCAGCTTCCGGTCGACGTCGCGCCCGGGCACGAGCAGCCCGCCGAGCCGATCCGCTACGACGACACGGCCGGACGCCACGGCGCGATCGTCGTGCGCTCGCTCGGCGCCGCCGACGTGACCGACGGCGTGCTCACCACCGCCGACGGCACGACGCACCTGTTCGCCGTCGCCACGGCCACGGCGCCCTCGTTGCCCGGCGAACCCGCCGATGACCGCGATGCGCTGCAGCGGGCACGGGGCCTGCTCCGCGGCATCCCGGCATCCGTCGACGTCGCCACATCCCTCGACGTCGCCACCACGGCGAACGAGCTCCTCGCCGCCCACAGCGCCGCCCACGGCGCGCTCTACGACCGGTGCGCGCTCGAGCTTCCGGCTGCTCCCGGCGCGCGCAGCGTCGATACGGTGGAACGCGTGCGGCGCGCGCAGGACCACGACGACCCCTCGCTCGCGGCGCTCGCCTTCCACTACGGGCGGTACCTGCTGATCGCGTCCTCGCAGCCGGGAGGACTCCCGATCACGCTGCAGGGCCTGTGGAACGCCGAGCTTCCGGGCCCGTGGTCGAGCGCGTACACGCTCAACATCAACACCCAGATGGCGTACTGGCCGGCCGAGACGACCGGCCTCGCCGAGTGCCACGAGCCGTTGCTGCGGTTCACGCGGCGCCTCTCCGAGACGACCGGCCCCGCCGTCGCGCGCGAGCTCTACGGCGCCGACGGCTGGGTGGCCCATCACAACTCGGATGCCTGGGCGCACGCCGCGCCCGTCGGCGCGGGGCGCGGCGACCCCGCCTGGGCGAACTGGTCGCTGGGTGGTGCGTGGCTGGCGCTGCACCTGTGGGAGCACTACGCGTTCAGCCGCGACCGGGACTTCCTCCGGGCGGAGGCGTGGCCCGTCCTCGCGTCGGCTGCGGCGTTCGCACTGTCGTGGATCCAGACCGACGGCGAGCGCGCCTGGACGAGCCCGTCGACCTCGCCGGAGAACCACTACGTCGACGCCGACGGCCGCGAGCGCGGTGTCGCCGTCTCGGCGACGATGGATGTCGCCCTCCTGCGGGAGCTGGCGGCCGTCTGCCGCGCCGGTGCCGATGCGCTCGGCGCCGAGGTGGGCAACGACGAGCCGTGGATCGCGCTGCTGAGCGAGCGCGCCGGCATGCTGCCGACGCCACGGGTGTCAGCGCGCGGAGACCTGCTCGAGTGGGATCAGGAGCGCACCGAGGCCGAGCCCGAGCACCGGCATCTCTCCCACCTCATCGGGCTGTTCCCGCTGGCGCAGATCACGCCGGACGCCACGCCGGAGCTCGCGCGTGCGGCATCCGAGTCCATCCGGCTGCGGGGTGCCGAGTCGACGGGCTGGGCGCTCGCGTGGCGCGCCGCCATGCAGGCGCGTCTGGGCGACGGCGCGGCGGTGCACGCCCAGTTGCGGCTGGCGCTCCGCCCCGCGGACGAAGGCGCCGCCCGCGAAGGGCAAGACCCTGAGAGCACTGTTGCCCACCGCGGCGGGCTCTACCCGAACCTCTTCAGCGCCCACCCGCCGTATCAGATCGACGGCAACCTGGGCGTGACCGCGGCGATCGCGGAAGCCCTCGTGCAGTCCTTCGACGAGCCGGCCCGGGACGCCGAATCCGGGCTCCGGTCCGGCGCAGAGTCGGTCGACCCCACTCGCGTGCGGCTGCGGCTGCTGCCCGCTCTCCCGCCGGAGTGGCCCGACGGCGCCGTGCGCGGCATCCGTTCCCGCGGCGACGTGTCGGTCGACGTCGAATGGGCCGGCGGACGCCTCGTGCGGGCGCTGCTTCGGGCGGGCGCGCAACCGACGACAATGATGGTGCACGGACCGGACGGTCCGCTCGGCACGTACGAGCTCACCCCCGGAATCACGCGGGTGATCGAAGCAGGAGAACGGGGAACCTCATGGTGACGATCGCGGACGTCGCACAGGCGGCGGGCGTGTCGATCTCGACGGTGTCGTACGTCATGAGCGGCAAGCGGGCCATCTCGCAGGAGACGCGCGACCGCGTCGAGAAGGCCATCGACAGCCTCGGCTTCAGCCCGCACGCGGGTGCGCGGTCACTGGCGTCGCGCTCGACGAACGTCATCGGACTCCAGGCGCCGCTGCGCACCGGCGTCGACGTGCACGTCGTGATGCAGATCGTCACCGGCGTGGTCACGCAGGCGCGCAAGCACGGCTACGACATCCTGCTGCTCGCGAGCGACGACGCCAAGGCGCTGCAGCGGGCGGCCAAGGGGTCGATGGTGGACGCGCTGCTGGTGATGGATGTCGAGTCCGACGACCCCCGCATCGACACGCTGTCGCAGCTCGGGCATCCGAGCGTCCTGATCGGCCTGCCGGAGGGCCGTCGCGCGATCCCCTGCGTCGACTTCGACTTCGAAGCCGCCGGCTGGCTGGCGGTGGACCGTCTCGTCGCGCTGGGGCACCGGCGCGTCGCGCTCATCGGCTCGCCGCCCGAAGTCATGTCGCGCCACACGTCTTACGCCGACCGCCTGGCGCGGGGCTTCCTCGCGGCCTGCGAGGCCAACGGCGTGACCGGCACCGTGCACGCATGCCCGAGCAGCGCCGAGTCGGTCGCCACCGTCGACGCCGTGATGACCGAGAGCCCCGACATCACGGGCTTCTTCGTGCACAACGAGGGCGCGCTGCCGCACGTCGCGACGACCATCGCGCAGCGCGGTCACGCGCGCGGCGACGATCTGGCCGTGGTCGCCCTGTGTCCCGACGACGTCGCACGCTCGGTGTCAGGGCTCGCCGACAGCATCGCCGTTCCCGCGGAGGCCATCGGCGCGGCGGCGACCGACATGATCTGCGAGATCCTCGCGAACGGCGCGAAGCCGGCGGTGCGGCTGCTGCCGCCCGCCCTCACCGGAAGCACCACGGCCCCGTGACCGCGAACCGGGCCCGGTGACACGCATGCAGATCGACCCCGACAGCCGCACGCTCGGCGGCTTCTCGACGTTCCTGACGTTCGTCGCGCTCAACCTCCTCTACATCGTGCTCTGCCTGCCGATCGTGACGATCGGCGCCGCCACCAGCGCCCTCTACGAGGTGACCATCCGCTACTCCGACGACGAGAGCGGCCGGCCCCTGAAGGACTTCTTCCCCGCGTTCCGTGCGAACTTCGCACGCGCGACCGTCCTCATGCTCTGCCTGCTCGTGCCGGCGGCGCTACTCGGCTTCTCGAGCGTGTTCTGGTTCGCGCACCCCGCGCTCTTCGCCGGCGTGGCCGGCGTCGTCGCGGTCATCGGCGCCGTGTACCTCTTCGCGGCGTTCCTCTACGCGATGGCGCAGGTCGCCTACTTCAGCAACACGGTGCGTCAGACGCTCAAGAACGCGCTGCTGCTGCCCGCGGCGGAACCCGTCCGCACGCTCGGGGTGCTCATCATCCCGGTGACCGCGGTCGCGCTCATGATCCTGTTTCCGCCGGCTGCGATCCTCGTCGGCACGATCGGCTTCTCGGTCGGCGCCTACGCGACCGCGTTCCTCTTCCGCAGCGTCTTCACCCGCCACGACGCCTGACCTCGCCTCCTTCGGCCCTGCGCCGACGGTGCGGGCGCCGCAGCCGGGCGCCGGGCGCCGGGCGCCGCAAGCGTGCGGGCGCGCTGCCGGGTCCGGGGGCACGGGCTCGCCGTCAGCGTCACCACCATTGACTTGTCACAGATGTACGCCACACGCGGCGTGTCGCGCACATGTGAGGCAAGTCAACGAGGGAACGGCGAAAGAGGAGCGACTCGGGATGCCGTGTCCCAACCCTCTCGGACACGCATCCCCTGTCTCGGCATCCCTCCTCCCCGCCGTTGACTTGTCACAGATGCACGCCACACGCGGCGTGGCGCGTGCATGTGAGGCAAGTCAACGAGGAGGTCGCGGGAGCGGGGCACGACGAAGGGCTCGGGATGCAGCATCCCGAGCCCTTCGCGTCACGCAGGTGTCAGCCGGCGAACTCCTCCGTCACGGCGACGCGCGCGTCGTTCTGCGACTTCGCATTGTCCATGTCGAACTCGAGCACCTGCTCGTAGCCGAGACCGTACGCGGTCTCGATGAGCTCGTCGCGGAGCGACTCGAACTGCGCCTCGCTGTCGGCGAAGACCATCTGCCATGAGAGCTGCTTGATGATCTCCTTGACCTGGTTGCGGAGCGTCTCGACCTCGGAGCTGTCGGCCGGCGCGGTGAAGCTCGCACCCGGGGCGACGAGCACCTGGTCGTTCGTCTGCAGGTACTCCATGGTCGAGGTGGCGCCGCCCATCTTCCCCGACCAGTCCTCGGTGAGGGGGTTGGCGATCGATGCCTGGTACGTCGGCCAGAACGTGTAGCTGTACGGCAGTCCGGTCTCGGAGTCGACCTCGATCGGGAGGACCGCGCTCAGGTTGAGAGCCGAGACGCCGTCGGCGTAGTCGCCGCCGCCCCACTCCTCGGGAACCGTCCCACCGCCCTCGAGGAAGACCTCGTTGCCGAAGTCGGTCAGCTCGGGCTCGCCGGCGTCGTTGACGTCCCACGTGAGGCCCTGCGGGCCGGCCGATGCGCCGGTCTGGCTGCTGTTGGCGTACGCGCCCTCGGCGGAGTACAGCCAGTCGATGAACGCCGCGATGCGCTCGGGGTCCTCGGCCTTGGAGCCGATGGCGAACACCTGCTTGCCGCCGTACGCCTCGGCGCCGTACGAGAAGATGCTCTGGTCTTCGAGCGGCACCATCTGGAAGCCCTTGCCCGCGGCCATGTTCTCTTCGGTGTTGTACGCCGACTGGCCGAGCCACGGCCACCACGAGAACAGCACCTGCCCGTTCTGGAACTTCGAGAACAGGGTGTCGTAGTTCTGCGTCGTCGACTCGGGGTCGACGAGGCCCAGCTGGTTGGCGTCGAAGTACAGCTTCAGGTTGCGCATGTACTCGCTGTCGGGGTCGAGGATGCTCTGGTAGTCCGAGCCGTCGGCCTTGGCCAGCACGAAGCCGATCTCGTCGTAGCCGTAGAAGCAGGCGGGCTGCTTGGCCGTGACCATCATGTTGCCGTCCCAGTCCTTGAACAGCGAGAAGGCGTAGGTGGGCTGACCGTTGTCGGCGGTGGGGTGGGCCGCCTGCATGTCGGCGAGCACCGGGAGGAGGTCTTCCAGTGTGCTGATCTGGGGGTAGCCGGCCTCCTTGTAGTAGTCCCAGCGCACGTACGGGCCGAACGTGGGGTTCAGGCCCTCCGACGGCTCGGTCGGCTTGAGCGACGAGACCGCCGACGGGAAGCCGTAGACGCCGTCCTTCCCGTCGTTGAGCTTCTCGACGGCCGCGTCGAACTCGGCGGCGTTGTCCATCGCGCCGTAGTAGTTCGACGAGTCCTGCACCAGACCGCCCTCGATGAGCTCGTCGAGCTTCTCGCCCTTGTCGGTGATGATCAGGTCGCCCAGGTCGCCGGCCGCGACGCGGGTGTTGTAGAGGGTGTCACCGCCGCCCGCGACGTTCGGGGCGATGATGTTCAGCTTCATGTTGAACTTGTCTTCGACGATCTTGGCGAACCAGCCCTGCTGGATGCCCATGTAATTCGCGAGACCGTCGAACACGTCGATCGTGATCTCCTCGTCCCACTTCTCGGGGAACTCGTCGATCGCGCCCTGCTCGGCACCGCCCGCACTGCAGGAGGCGAGCGACCCCGCGGCGAGCAGCGCCACGAGTGCCAGGGACACCTTCTTTCGAAGCTTCATTGCTT
>NZ_MWLP01000026.1:0-30059 GCF_010634885.1 Microbacterium sp. B35-04
CCCGAAACCGACGGCCGAATGGACCGCGCTGGGGAGCGCTCTCCGGGATGCGTCGTGACGATGTCGTCGCGCGTCCGCTGGGAGGAAAGATGGCTGGGGAATGGCGTCTCGGCGCCCGATCACGTGTATCGACGTCGCCGGAGACTGCGACACCGGTGCGAACCGCGGCGACGGATGCGACCATCTCGGCGGGGGGTGCGACGAGGCGTCGAACCGCGCGGCGGGTGCTCTTCGTCGGCATCAACTACGCACCCGAACCGACGGGCATCGCGCCGTATACGGAGGGCATGGCGTGCGCCCTGGCGGCGCGCGGATGGGGAGTCGGGGTCATCACCACGCATCCGCACTATCCATGGTGGAAGGTCCAGGACGGCTACGGCGGCTGGACTCGCACCGAGACGCGGGATCTGGTCGACGTCACGCGACTGCGCCACTACGTGCCTCGACGCCACACCATGGTCGATCGGGCGCTCTCGGAATTGACCTTCGGGCTCAGAGCCACCCTCGCCCGGTGGCACCGCCCGGATGCCGTGGTCCTCGTCAGCCCCGCGATGATCGCGTCCCGGCTGGCCGGCGTCCGCGCCGCACTGACGGGCATACCGACGATCGTGTGGGTACAGGACATCTATACGCTCGGCGCGCGGGAGACGGGTGCCGTGTCGCATGGCGCGGCGGGGATCGCCGCGCTCGAGCGCGGGCTGGTGAACTCCGCCGACCGGGTCGTGGCGATCCATAACCGATTCCGCAGGGTGCTCCAGGAGGACCTGTCGGTGGCCACGCCCGTGGACGTCGTGCGGAACTGGTCGCACGTGAGGACGGACGGCACCGGACGAGACAGCGTGCTTCGCCGTGAGCTCGGCTGGGCGGACGATGACGTCATCGTCCTGCATGCGGGCAACATCGGAGCGAAGCAGGGGCTCGAGAACGTCGTCCATGCCTCCCTCGAAGCCGCTCGCCGCGGATCCCATGTGAAGTTCGTCCTGCTGGGCGACGGGAACCAGCGCCCCGCCCTCGAGGCGATGGACGCCTGCTCTCGACTGCAGTTCCTCGATCCGCTGCCCGACGGCGCCTTCGAGCGTGCGCTCGCCTCGGCCGACATCCTCCTCGTCAACGAGCGGCCGGGTCTCACAGAGATGGCCGTCCCGAGCAAGCTGACGACGTACTTCGCCACAGGGCTTCCGGTGATCGCGGCGGTCGACCCATCCAGCATCACGCACGACGAGGTCTGCGCCGCCGGAGCCGGCCCGTGCGTCCCTGCGGGCGACCCGGGCGCACTGGTCGACGCCGCCGAGCGGCTCGCGGCTGATCCCGCGGCCGCGCGGGCGTTCGGCCTCGCGGCAGAGAGCTATCGGGATGTGCATCTCGGCGTCGACACCGCGGTCGCCTCCTTCGAGGCGACGATCGAGGCTGCGATGGTGTCGGGCCGCCGCGCGTCGGCCGGCGCGCTCACCGGTTCGCGGAGCCGCAGACACCGCCCGGTCTTCCACCACTGACTGCGGATGAACCCGGACGCGGCATCCTTCACCGGCCGCCGCCCGTGAGAGCGGACGGCGGCCGGGCCGGCGGCGGAGGGCGCGCTCCGCCGTCGGCCTCTCCCCCGCTCAGGGTGTCGTGTACGTGAGCGTGAGGGTGGGCCGATAATCCGGTGACGTCGCCTCACGCGACCACAGCCGCACGTTGTCGCTGCCGGCCGCACTGGACAGTCGCAGCGTGATCGATGTGCCGGCGAGCGGTCCGAGGTCGGCAGCGGAGAGGTTGGCGATGTACGGGCTGTTCAGCGCCGTCGCTCCCGTGAGCTGCCCGAGGACCGCCGTCCCGACGGTGGTCGGACGGTTGTTCCAGGTGATCGTGCCCTCCTGCCACGTGCCGCTGACAAGCCGGAACTCGTGGATGTCGGTCGATCCGGCTGTCGAATCGTTGGACGTCCGCAGCGAGATCGTCGCCGAGGTGAGCACCTGCCCGGCCGGCGCCGCCGGCAGGTCGAACCGCAGGAAGGACTCGATCGTCGTGTTGAAGCGCGACGATATCTGGTTGGTGACCCCATAGGCGAACGTCGGGTTGATGGCCGCGGCCATCGAGTCGGCGGTCGTCACGATCGTCTGCGTCGTGGGTGGAGCGGGTGGAGTGGTCACCGTGGCGCTCGCGGCGGCCGAGGCCGCGCTCACGTTGGACGATCCATCCCTCGCGGCCACCTTGTAGAACCACGTGCCCTGCGGTCGAGCGCTGTCGGTGAAGGTCGTCTCCACCACGTCGCCGATCCGAGAAGCGTCGTTCGCAGTGAAGCCCGCCGTCGTGCCTCGGTAGACGAGGTACCCGGTGACGCCGACGTTGTCCGTCGAGGCACTCCAGTTCAGGGTGACGTTGTTGGCGCCTTCGACGGCGGCCGTCAGTCCCCCGGGCACGCTCGGCGGCGTGCTGTCGGGAGCCACGATGACGACGGATGCCGCGCTCGACGCACCGGAGACGTTCCCGGCGGCGTCGCGAGCGGTGACCTTGTAGTACCACGTGCCCTCGGAGAGCGGCGCGTCGTGATACGAGGTGCCGACGATGTTCGGCTGGATGAGCGTCTCCATGCTCGGCACGAACCCGGCATCCGACCCTCGGTAGAGGGCGTACCCTGTCACCCCGGCGTTGTCGGTCGAGGCCGTCCACGAGACGTCGGCCGCCTGTCCCGCCGCCACGGCGTTCACTCCCGTCGGGACGCTCGGCGCCACACCGTCAACGACGGTGACGGGAGCGGAGGCCGCGGAGGCCGCGCTCGCGTTGTTGGCGCCGTCGAAGGCGACGACCTTGTAATAGAAGGTGCCAGGAGGCGGTGCGATGTCTTCGAACGTCGTGCCGGCGACCGTCCCACGGAGAGTGTCGGCCGCGGGGGTGAACCCGGCGGCCGTCCCGCGATAGACCCGGTAACCCGCGACGCCGACGTTGTCGGTCGAGGCGGTCCATGTCACGTCGACGTTTGCTCCGTCGAACGACGCGGCAACACCTTGAGGCGTGCTCGGAACCAGCGTGTCGACGAAGCCCGTGCCGACGTTGAAGTGGTTCTGCACCTGCTGTGGCGACAGCGCCTGGTAGTACACCGCCGTCTCGTCCAGCTGACCGTCGAAGTAGCGGTTGACCAAGGTGTTGCCCGCACTCGGGTAGCCGTTGAGGCTGTCGCCGCCGACGTGCCACGTGCCGTTGTACGTGCCGCTGCCCGTCGTGGCGTTCTGCGCCTGGAGGACACCGTCGACGTACAGTTGCATGCCGCCCGGACCCTGGGTGCCGATCACGTGGTGCCACTGGCCGTCGTTGACCGCCGCGAGGCTCCGCAGCGTGGTCGTGCCGAAGCCGGCGCGCACGCCGAACCGGAGGAACCCGGTCCCGTTCTCCATGTACACGACGCGATCGACCGTGCCGCTGACGCGATCCGTGCCGTCGTCCGTACGAGGACGACCCGTCGAAGACCCGTAGTTGGCAAGCGCCCCACCCGTGGTCGACGTCGTGCGGAACCACGTCTCCACCGAGTACACGGTCGGTCCGGGCGCGATGACATCGTTCCAGATGTACTGAGGAAGCCCGCTCGGCTGTGTGTCGGTGAACGTCGCACTACGGCTGACGTCGTTGGGGATCGCACCGGCGGCGGTGCGGTTCACACCGTTCTGCGCGAGGCCGTTGAGCCCGACGAGCGTCGGGCCGGCGCTGTCCACGACCCACTGGGCGTTCGCCGTGTCGTCGTAGCGGTAGAAGAGCCGCGGCTGATCCGCGATGACCGTGGAGGCGTAGACGGAGCCTGTCGCCGATGCCGTCACCGTCGCCGTCCCCGACAGTGCGCTTTGGTTGTTCGCCCGGTCGATCGCCCGCACACGATAGGTGTAGCTCGTTCCGGGTGTGACGTTCGTGTCGACGAACGTCGACTGGAAGCGATACCAGTGCTTCGACTGCGCCACTCCGGTCCAGACGGGGGTCGTCGTGTTGTTCCCGCGGTAGACGGCGTACGTGATGTCCGAGTCATCCGGATCATAGACGCCGCGGATATTGACCTGGACGGCGTTCGGCGTGATGGCGCGTGCGGCGAGCGCCGGGACCGGCGGGGCGCCGGTATCCGTCGGACTGAACCGCGTCACCCCCTGCTGGTTGGCGCCGTTGACGCGGGTGAACTCGCCGCCGACCCACAAGTACGGCGTGCCGTTCGTGCCCGCACCGATCGCGATCGAGCGCGGGCCGATGCCCTCGCCGGTGCCGTCGTTCAGCTCCGGAAGCCAGCCGATCTGCAGCTGCGTCGGGTCAGTGGCGCGGCTCACCGAGAGGAACGTGCGTCGGCCGTCGGGGAACATCCCCATCGCCCCGCAGTCATGGCGATGGTGCGCCTCGAACAGCAGGCCCTGGTAGGGCACGATGGCCTGCGTGGCGCCGGCGCAATTGTCGCGCCATGCCTGGCTGTAATCGGACCAGTTGTAGGCGAGAGCGCCGTCGAACCCGGCGAATCCCTCCTGCGCCACGAAGAAGCGCGTGCCGTCGGAGCTGATCATCTTCGTCCGCGAGGTGTTGCCGACCGTGCTGGCCGGCCACGTCCGCACCACCGCTCCCGTCGTCGAATCCACGACGGCGAAGCTGTGAGACGCCGATCCGTTGATGTCGAACCAGTCCCCCCCGATCGCGAGCCTGGTGCCGTCCGGGGAGAGCTGGAGCGCATCCCCGCGTGCATTCTTGTTGGGCACGACGATGTTGCTGTACAGCTCCTCCGTCACGCCGGAGGCGTTGGCGACGAACTGCGTCTGCAGGACACCGGCTCGATTGACCTTCGCGAAGCTGCGCCTTGACTGCCCGCCGACCGTCTGGAAGACGCCGCCGAAGTAGACGAACTCGTTGGAGGGCTCGATCTCGAGCACGTAGCTCGAGATGCCGTTCACGCGGAACGGTGTGACGGCGCAGGTGGCGACATTGATCTCCGCGAGCCGGCTCACCGCGACGCCGCCGACGCTCGTGAACTGGCCGCCGATGAAGACCGTATTGCCGTCGGGTGCCGCCTTCACCGCGTACACCGCGGCCGTACCGCCGCTGAAGGCGACCGGCAGCTGACATGCGTCCGGCTCCCCTGTCGCGGCGTTCAGAATGGCCAGGCTCTGCAGACTTCTCGCAGCGCCCGCCTGTCCTGCGCCCGGGCGGATCTGGCTGAAGGTTCCCCCGACCACCGCCCTGCCGCGGGATATCGCCACCTGCCAGACGACGCCGTTCGTCTGCCACGTCGGCAGCGCATCGGCGCTGAACGGCAGATCAGGCGAGAGGGCCTTCGCCTCTTCGGCAGGTGGTACAGCGATCAATCCGATCACGAGCGCCGCAACAGCGGCGAGGCTCGCGAAAATGCGAGTACGCACGTCAACCCCGATTCCCAGAATTCGAGACCGGTGCCGCACCTCCCCAGTGGATCACCGGTTGCCCACAGGCTCCCGTCCGCGGGCACACGTGCTGTCGCTGCGATTTCGGCATCATCGTCGGGTGCAACTTGCCAGTACGCTTGACCGTGGAGTTTACACGACGACGCGTCAGGCGGCAGGGTGGATTCCGATACTCGTGCCAGACGGTGCGGGGACAGTGGGGGAAATGTCCGGCCTGAGCTTTCGCGAAGCCATGGATTCCTTGTCGAGCTCGCAGAAGAGCCGAGTGGGAGTCTCGCTGTATTCGCGGTACATCAACCGTCCCGTCGGACGGCTCCTGGCGGCGACAGCCGCTTCCACCGGGGTCTCCCCCAACGGCGTGACCGCCGTCTCGGCGCTCTTCACCGCCGTGGGCCTGATCGTGCTGGTGCTGAGCCCCGCCGGCTGGATCACCGGTCTGGCTGTCGCGGTCCTCCTGGTGCTCGGATTCGCCCTGGACTCCGCGGACGGGCAGGTCGCGCGATTGACCGGGCGCGGCAGCCTCGCGGGCGAATGGCTCGACCACGTCGTCGATTCCGGCAAGATGGTCGCCGTCCACGCCGCGGTGCTCGTCGCGGCAGCGACGCAAGGGCTCCTGACGGGGCCGTGGCTGCTGATCCCGCTGGCCTACATGCTCGTCGCGGTCGTGCTCTTCTCGGGAATGACGATCTTCGAGCTGCTCCGCCGCACTCGGCCACACTCCGCCGAGCCGCCGAGGTCACCCTCGGCGATCCGCGCGGTCGGCTTGCTCCCCGCCGACTACGGGGTCCTCGCCCTCGCCTTCCTCCTGTGGGGGGCATCGCAGATCTTCTTCGTCGTCTATGCCGCCCTCGGAGGCTTGACCGCTCTCATCACGGTGGCTCTGCTCTTCAAGTGGTTCAGGGTGCTGAAGCGCACGAGCTGACCGACGGAGAGGCTACGGCGCCTCCCGTGTGTCCCGTCGGTAGTAGAACAGCGCGACGGGGAGGAACAGGAGCGGTGCCGAGATCGCGTTCGCGGCGAAACCGAGCACGAGACTCCACTCGTCGCCGCCGAGCCCGTAGCCGATCAGGAACCCCGCTGTCGTGGCCGCGGCGATGCCGATGCGGACCAGAGTCACCGCGGATTGGTGATCGAGCACGCGCAGCACGATGCCGTGGATGCCCGCCCACCCCGTGAGGATCGTCGACGCGCCGATCAGGACGAGGCCGAGCAGGAGGTCCGCGCGTTCGACACCCGCGGGAGCCCAGCCGGTGAACCAGACGACGCCGACGAGGAACGCGACACCGGCGGTCGCGAGGAGCCCGAGCCGGATGCTGGCGCGCCAGCCGCGTGCGATGATCGCCGACGCCTGCCGGTAGTCGACATGCGTGGCACCGTCGGCGACGATGTTCGTCGTCGTCGCCGCGAACGCCAGATTCAGCGGTCCGAGCAGGGTCTGCGCGAGCCGGACTCCGCCGATGAGGTCGTTCGCGCCGGCGCCGGCGAGCACGAAGAGGGGCACCGAGACGATGAACTGCCCGACGACGAAGTCGAGCGTCTGCCAGGCAGCGGAGGACCGGTAGCTGCGGTAGGGGTAGACCCCCACGCGCAGCGGGACCTGCGGGAGCACCACGGCAGCCGCGATCGCGCACGACACACCGATCGCGAGCATGAACGACAGCGGCGTGGCGGCGAGGACCGGCAGCGCCGTCGCCGAGACGAGGGTCACGCGCACGGCGTCGCCGGCTGCGACGGCCCATCGGCGGCTCGAGCCGATGGCGCGATATCGGACCCAGTCGTAGAACACCGGAACGGCGCCGGCCACACCGATGATCACGGCCTCGCCGGCAGCGGCCCCGCCCGAGCTGATCGCGATCGCCCCCACCGCGAGAGCCGACAGCGATGAGGCGACGAGCATGTACCGCGCGGGCACGAGCGCATGCGCGTCGACTCGCTGGAAGATGAGCGCCGGCTGGAAGAGTGCCGCCCGGGATCCCGCGACGGCGAGCGCACCGGCCAGCGTGATGATCGAGAACGAGGTGAACGCTGCTGGATCCATGCGGACCGCAGCGATCAGCATGGGCAGCGCCCCTGCGGCGCTCGAGAGGATCTGCGCGACGGTCAGCGGACGGGGCAGCCGCGCACGGGGGCTCATCTCGCCGCCGCTCGAACCGCGGCTTCAAGATTGGCGCCGACGGCCTCGACGCTGAATCGATCCGGCGGCGCGGCCGCGATCGCCAGCTGCTCCGCGAGGTGCGCGTCGTCCCGAAGGAAGGTCGCAAGCGCCTCGGCGAGCGCTCGCGGGTCCACGGGATCGACCGCGACGGCGGCAGCTCCCGACGCGATGATCTCCTCGGCGGCGCCGTCCCGCGTCGACAGCACCACGGGACGCCGCGCGTTGACGGCCTCGAAGCCCGCGAGCGAGCGGTAGTCCCCCTGCGTCGGACAGATGACGACGTGCGCGCGAGCGTAGTCCGCAGCCACCTCGTCGTGCGCCCTTCGCCCGTGGAAGTGGACCCTCTCGACCAGCCCCAGGTCGACGACCTGCCGTTCGAGCGCCGCGCGCTCAGGTCCGTCCCCGACGACATCCAGCGTCCACTCGCGTCCGAGCTCGGGGAGGACGGCGAGGGCGGCCAGGAGGAGGTGGAGCCCCTTCCTGCGCTGAAGGCTGTTCAGGAACAGGAAGCGCACGGGGCCGCCGTCGTCGAAAGCCGGCGGCGGATCCTCCGCCGGCTGGGACGTGAGATACGGCCCGACGCGCAACCGCCCGGCGCGGATGCCCAGGCGCTCCCGCGCGTACCGCGCGGTCCGCTCGTTGCTCACCAGCACGATGTGCGACCGACGCGCGAAGATCCGCTTCACCATCGTGGCGAGTCGGCCCTCCGCGCCGCCGCGGAACGACGGCTCGGATTCGATCAGCTGCACCACCCGACGTCGCCGGAGGTGCGCCGTGGCGGCCGAGATGAGTGCCGTGGGGGTGAACTCGACGACGATGACGACATCGGTCGGACGCCGCAGCATCCGCCAGACCGCTCGCGGCGTCGGTACGCGGAGGTTGCCCGTGTACGTGAACTCCCCCACCCGGCGGTCGCGTCCGCGCACCCAGAAGCGCAGGTCCGGAGCGAGCGGAAGCTCCGGGTATCGCTCGAGTGGATAGCCCTCTCTCACGAGGATGGCGGCATCCGGGAATCTTCGGGCGAACTGCCCGAGGACCTCGCGGAAATAGGCCAGATCGTCGCCGAACCCGAAGGCGCCGCTCACCCACACCGCTCGCAGTCGATCGGACCCTGTCACCCGGCCCTCCCTCGGCGGTGTGATCGACCGCGACAGCAGTGAGCGGTCCGCGAGGTGCGTGCGAGTGATCATAGCCGCTGGCCCGCGGAAATCACGCGTGGCTAGGATGTCGCCCATGGGGGGACGACGCAGTCTTGCCGGTTTCACGGGCGCCGGCTACGACAAGGGGCGCGGCATCGCCTGGCAGGCGGCATGGCAGCTCGCCTCCAGCCTTCTCGTGATGCCCTGGTTCGTGCCGGCCACGGTTCGCGTCAGGGTACTGAGAGCTTTCGGCGCCCGCATCGGCGAGGGCGTGAACCTCCGTTCCGGCGTTCGCGTCCACTGGCCGTGGAAGCTCACGATCGGCGACGACTCGTGGATCGGCGAACGCGTGTGGATCCTCAATCTCGAGCCGGTGACGATCGGCGATGACGTCTGCGTCTCACAGGGCGTCTTCCTCTGCACAGGCAGCCACGACCGACGCTCCCCGACGTTCGAGTTCGACAACGCGCCGATCACGATCGAGGACGGGGTGTGGATCGCGGCGCGGGCGACGATCCTGCGCGGCGTGAGGGTGGGCCGGGATGCGGTCGTCGGCGCTACGGCGCTGGTCACATCGGACGTGCCGCCGGATTCCGTCGTCCTCGCCCCGCGCGCATCCGTCCGCGACCCGGTGGAGCCGACCGCGTGAAGATCCTCGGTGTGGTCACGCTGCTGAGCCCGTCGGGCGAGTACGGCGGGCCGACCCGGGTCGCGGTCAATCAGCTTCGCGCACTCCAGGACCGCGGGCATCAGGTGGTGCTCGCCGGGACGCACCGCGGGTTCGAGGGGAACGTCCCGACCGAGATCGAGGGCGTGCCGGTCAAGCTCTTTCCCGCCCGCACCCTCCTGCCCCGGACCGGGTTCGCGGGGCTCGGCTCCCCGGAGCTGTGGAGAGCCGTCCACCGCCATGCCCGGGAGTTCGACGTCGTGCACGTGCACGCTGCGCGCGACCTCGTGACGCTTCCTTCGGCGCTCATCGCGCTCCGGCGCGCGGTGCCGATCGTCGTGCAGACACACGGCATGATCGATGAGACGAGCCATCTGCTGGCCGTTCCCCTCGATCTGGCGCTGACCCGGCCCGTGCTGCGACGGGCCCGGATCGTCACCTACCTGACCTCGCGGGAGCGCGCGTCGTTGGAGGTCGTCTCGCACGGTGAGGCTCGCCTGGAAGAGCTGCCCAACGGGGTTCCGCTCGAGGCAGCGGCAGCAGCGGCAGGCCCGGCGAGGGTGCTTTACCTTGCCCGCCTCGCATCCCGCAAGCACCCGGTCGTGTTCGTCGAGGCCGCGGCGCGCGTGGCATCCGAGTTCCCCGACGCCGACTTCGCGCTCGTCGGACCGGATGAGGGCGAGGGTGCGTCGGTACTGAGCGCGATCGCCTCTTCCGGAGCGGCCGATCGCATCGCGTGGGAGGGTCCCGTCGGCATGAGTGGCGCGGCGGAGCGGATGCGGCAGGCCACGCTGTACGTTCTGCCGAGTGTCGACGAGCCTTACCCGATGTCGGTGCTGGAGGCGATGTCGGTCGGACTGCCGGTCGTCGTCACCGACACCTGCGGACTGGCTCCGTTCGTCCGTGAGCACGACGCGGGCATCGTGACGGACCACACCGTCGAGAGCCTCGCCGCTGCGCTGCGGACCCTGGTCGCGGATCCGGAGCGCGCCGCTGCCATGGGCGCACGGGGTCGGGATGCCGTGCGCTCAGAGCGCAGCATGGCTGTCATCGCCGAGCGTCTCGAGCGTCTCTACCGGTAGGAGCAGCGGGCCCTCACGGAGGCTCCGGCGCACTGCGGATCGACGCCGGGGGTGATCCCGTGACGGCCGCATCCGGCGTGGGCTGTGGTGGTGGGCCGGGGTCGGGACCTGCCTCGGCGGGTCCCCGGCTACCGACGACCACCAAGATGCAGAGGACGGTGAGGAACAGTGCACCGGTCGCCTGCAGCAGCGATCCGCGCAAGAGGATCGTCATGAATACGGGGAGGATGGCGCCGACGATCGCCCAGACCCCACCGACTCGGAGGGCCGGCACGATCCGGCTGTCCATCACCCGAAGCACCAGTCCGAGGAGAAGGAAGCCGACCACGACGGCGATGATGCCGCCGTTCACCAGCGCCTCGGCCCATGTCGGCGCCGACAGATTGTCGAAGGTGTATCCCCGGTACTCGGCCAGGAGGATGCCCGTATCGGTGGGCTTGTTCGGCCAGAGGGCACGAGGGACCCAGAAAAGGGCGCTGCCGGCGAACTGGTTCATCGGTGCGACGAGACCGTCCACCCAGTAGGACAGCGCATTGGCGACCTGCCAGAACGCGTCGTAATCCGGATTGGACAGGTACTCGTCGAAGAACCCGGACCGGGTGCCTGTCGCGGCACCCACGCGGCGGAATGCATCGGCGATCGGGAAGACGAGCAGGAATCCGGCGATCGCCGCGAGCATCGTGATCCGCGCCCGTCGGCGCGTCCGGACGGCACCGGCGTAGACCGCCAGGGCGAACACGACGGTCCCGAAGGAGTACCTCGCACTCGTGATCGGATTGACGATGAGGAGGAGGATCGCCGCTCCCGTGAGAGCTCCGACCAGCGCCAGCCGACGACTCTGGGCGCTGCTCGCGGTGCGACGCAGCTGGGCCATCGCGCCGACCGCGACCAGCATCGGGTAGATCCCGCTCGCGAAGACGAGGCTTCGGACTGCGGGGTCCGGCCAGGCGGCGGCACGCGCCGCGGCCGCCGCATCCCGGCTTCCGAGCAGGGCGATCGCACCGAGCCTCCACAGGACATAGCCGCTCAGGGCGAGGGAGATGACGAAGAGCGCGACGGTGCGCCAGCTGCTGACCGAACGCACGACGAGTGGCCGCCCCGCCGTCCGACGACGCCCCTCCCGCAGCATGAACAGCAGGCGTCCCACCTCGTAGCAGAAGACGCCGAGCACGACGACCCCCGTCGTCGGCATGTCGAGCCCGGTGTCGACTCCGGGCGTCGTCGTCGACGTGAGTCCGGACAGGATCTGGGCGGTCGGAGCGATGCCCATGAAGATGTAGACGAACAGCCAGAAGAAGAAGTCGAACAGCCTCGGCGTTCCGCGCACCCAGAGCAGCGAGAGGCGGATGCCGGCCCAGACCAGGAGTACGAGGGTGACGACCCAGGCGTCACTGCGCGGCAGGTCCGAGACATCAGCGATCAGGAATGCCGGGATTCCGACCGACAGGACCGCCAGGGATGTGACGAGGAGGAGGATGCGCAACCCTCGTCGGAGCTCCTCGTCCCCTGCCGCATCGGGAGCGCGGTAGGCGACTCGCGTGCCGTAGGATCCCTCGCGGCGCGGGCGGGAATGCGACAGCTGATCGGTTCGCGTCATCGGCGCCGTCCACGAGGATTTCGGAAGGGCTGAGCGCTCAGTCCGAGAGATATAGCATTATAAGGGGATTGGGGAGAATTTCGGTTCGTTCTGCCCCTCGGCGTGATCGGACGAGGGTATGGATACCAGAAGTCTGCTGCGGCTCATCCGCCATCACTGGGCGGTCGTCGTATCGTGCATACTGCTCGGCGTGCTCGCGGGGTGGCTGCTGGTCGTGTCCACTCCCCGCGAGTACACCGCGAGCGCGGACGTGTTCGTCACCGTCACCGGCGGAGCGAGCACCGGGGAGCTCGCGCAATCGTCGAACTTCTCGCAGCTGCAGGCTCGCAATTTCAGCGCGGTCGCAACCCGCGAGGTGGTGCTCGCCCCCGTCATCGATTCCCTCGATCTCGACGTCACGATCTCGCAACTGCGCCGGCAGGTCTCCACGTCGGTGCCCTTGAACACGAGTGTCATCACCATCTCGGCGACGGACGAGTCGCCCGCTCGGGCGGCCGCCATCGCCAACTCGGTGTCGAAGTTCCTCGCGGAGGTCGTTCCGTCACTCACGCCGCGTGTGGACGGCCAGTCCCCCGTCCGGCTGCAGGTGATCGAGTCGGCGAAACCTCCGACGGCGCCGTCGTCACCCAATGTCCCCCTGCTGATGCTCACGGGTCTGCTCGCCGGCCTCGTCGCCGCGACGGTCTTCGTCGTGCTCCGGGGCGTCGTCGATGCCCGCGTCCGCGACAAGGAGCAGGTCGCGGAGCTCACCGGGCTGCCGGTGCTGGGGGTCATCTCGTTCGACCGCCGCGCGCAGCGGGATCCCATCGCCGTCATCAAGACCGGGTCCCGCCGCGGCGAGGAGTACCGGCAGCTGCGCGCCAATCTGCGATTCCTCCAGCCCGGCGAAGTCCACAAGGTCTTCTCGATCACGTCGGCGCGCCCGGGCGAGGGCAAGAGCGCAACGGCGGCCAACATCGCCGCGGCGCTCGCCGCGTCGGGTCTCGCGGTCTGCCTCGTGGAGGCCGACCTGCGCCGACCGACTCTGGGCGGCCTGCTCGATCTTCCGGAGTACTCCGGGTTCACCGACGTGCTCACCGGCGACGTCGCGCTGGAGGACGCGATCGTGAGCTGGGGCCCCGACGACCTCAAAGTCCTCCTCGCCGGCTCCCGGCCGCCCAACCCGAGCGAACTGCTGGAGTCGACCACGGCGAGCGCCGCACTGCAGCGGATCCGCGAACGCTTCGATGTCACCATCATCGACTGCCCGCCCATCAACCCCGTGCCGGACGGTGCCGTGGTCGCGCGACTGCTCGGCGGCGTCATCCTGGTCATCGGCGCCCGCGTGCTCCGCGTGCGTGAACTGCGTCGCGCGCTGGACCGCTTGACCTCCCTGGGAACATCGGTCGAGGGGGCCGTGTTCAACATGTCCCGGACACGAGAAGACCGCCGCTACGACTACGCGCCCGCCAAGGCGCCGGTGCGCCCGACCGAGGAAGACGCCACGAACGCACCGTCGGAGGCGCCACCGCATGCCGGCGCCGCGGACGGTAGCCCCGTCATCGGCACGACAGCCCCACCGCGGAAGTCGGCTGATCTGCATCCCGGCGAGCACGAGCCGGCCGTCCCGGCCGTCCCAGGCGACCGGCCGGCGGCCGAAGGGTCCGATCAGCGGGCGGGAAGGCGCCGCTCGGCGTCGTCTGCCCACTTCCCCCCGCTCAGCGCGGTCGAATCGCAACGCGAGACCTGACGCGATGAGCGACGGGCGGGGGTCGATCCTCTTCGTCTGCACGGGAAACGTGTGCCGGTCTCCGTACCTCGAGTGGGGGCTGCGGGCAGCCCTCGCGTCCGCGGATGGTCCGGTCATCCGGCTGACGTCAGCGGGTGTCGCGCCGCTCATCGGCCACCCCATGAGCAGCTATCTGCTCGAGCGCCTCCAGAACAGGGGAATCGACGCGTCGGAATTCCGGGCGCGGGCGCTGACGGAGGGGATGGTGGCACGGGCCGACGTCGTGCTCACCGCGTCACGGGAGCATCGGGGACTCATCGTCCGGCACATGCCGTCCACGGCGACGCGGACGTTCACCGTCCTGCAGTTCGCGCGTCTCCTGCGCGACCGCCCTTCATCGGGGAACGGGGGTGCAGACCTGCCTGCTCTGGTAACCCTCGCCCAGCAGTCGCGTGGCCTGGCGGGTGCCTCGACGGAGCATGACGACATCGAGGATCCGTGGAAGCACTCGCGCCGGGTCTATGCAAGGAGCGCGGGAAAGATGGACGAGGTGCTCGAGGAGATCCTCGAGCACCTCGTCCCGCGATGAACCGCCGGTCTTACCAGCTGCTGACCGCGTAGTACTGCAGGTCCTGCACGTACGGCGTCGAAACGACCTGGTGCGGGGAGGTGACGGACTCCGCCGTCACACCCGACCGGACGATCTTCGCCGACACGGTGCCCAGCTTCAGCGGCACGGTGTAGGCGGAGACTCCCGCCGGCGCCGAGAAGCTCGTGGTCGTACCGCCGACGGTGATCTGCACCGTCGCCGCGGAAGGCAGCCACACGAGGGCCTCGACCGTGTCGCGCGCCGGCGTCGAGGTGCCGTCGAGCGCAGGGGCGCCCATCAGCGACTGGGAGTACGACGGCCTCGCATCCACGAACTGCGTGCGGTGGGTGAGCACGATGGCATCCGATGTGATCGCCGGCTGCGAGCCCGTGTGGAACCACGAGGTGTAGTACCGCGTCAGATCCAGGAACGCCGAGCCGTGGTCCTGGGACGGCGCGATCTGAGTCGACTCGCTGTAGTCGTTCCAGGTCACGAGCTGCACGTAGTCGGCCTTCTGAGAGATCGCCCTGTTCCACTGCGCTCGCACGGAGGCGGTGTTGTTCGCCTCAGCCCACGACAGCGACCTGTAGCGGACGTCCTGGACCGCGACCGGCGCCATCCACGTCTTGCCGAGGGCGTGGGCACGTGCCACGTTGTCCGCGCTGTTCAGCGTCGTGCGCTCCGTACGCGTGCCCCAGTTGCCGAAGCCGTCGGCGATGGGCGCGTAGGCCTTGAGGTTGGCGTCGCTCGCGTTGTTGAACACGGCCTGGAACGAGATGGGGAGCCCGTACTTGGTCTCCAGCAGGTTGATGACCTGTGTCCACCACGAGACCGAAGCGCCTTCCGCCTTGAAGCTGGACAGCACGTACTCGCCGTCCTCCTTGTAGGCGGAGCCGACCTGGTAGAGCTGGCTGAGCAGCGAGGCTGCCGTCTCGGGAGTGTTCGAGGAGAAGCTCGAGGAACCGTCGACCATCGGCACGACAGCGAACCCGCCGACCTGCGCGGCTGCCTTCATGACGTTGACGGAGGCATCCCAGTTCTGGCCGCTCGAGCTCATCAGGTTGAGCGTGAAGCCGTCGATGCCGGCGGACTTGGCCTGCCGGACCTCCGTGGCGAAGTTGTCCACTCGCCAGTTCGTCGAGGTCGACACTCCGGGCGAGATCGGTCGGTCGCGCAGCAGACCACCCACGGATGCGAACTTGCCGCTCTCGCCATCCGGGCTGAGGTAGTTGCGGGTGTAGTAGTCGGTCGACTCGGTCTTGTTGTCGATCGACAGCGGATACGGCACGAAGTAGTGCGCGAAGACGAGCGGGCCGTCGGCGGGGGTCTCAGCAGGCGTCGTCGGGGAAGGCGCCGGCGTGGGCGTCGTGGACACCGGCGCGGTGCTCACCTCGATGCGCGGTACGTCGCTGTTGAAGCGCTCCATCCGAAGCTGAATGTACCGCTGGCTGTAGTTCAGTGCCAGCGCGAAGTCACCGGTGGTGGCGACGGAGCGGACGTCGAGCGGGATGCGGAGCGTCTGCCCGTTCGCCGCGGCCGCACTGGGCTGCGAGACCGCGGATCCCGTCGTGCCCGGCTGGTTGTCGTGGGTCAGCGAGGTGGACTTCCACGAGGCGGAGGTGGGGTAGGCGACGAGTCCGGGCGCGGTGGCCGTGGTGCTGTTCACCTTCACCACGAGCGTCGCGGACGTGACCTGGCGTCCCGCGAGCGCGTCGCCGTCGAACTTGAGGTAGGTGCGGTCGGAGGTCGCGGTCGCGCTCAGCAGACCGGACTGGGGCACGGTCGGCTGGCGTGTCGTCGTCCAGGCCGTGTCAGTGGCGGTGAGGACGACCTGATCCGCAGCGGTGGCGGTGTCCGCGCCCGTGGTGAGCGGGATGATCGCGCCCGCCACCATCGCGGCGATGACGAAGCCGCCCAGTGCCTTCACGCGGCGCGCGAGGCCGCGAGGCTGGGCCGTTGCGGGCTGGTCTCTGAGGCGGTGACGTGGGGATGTTCGGAGTTTCGGGGCATGGCGAAATGTCACGGGTGACTCTTGTCCTTCGTGGTTGATCGGGGCGGGCTGCGCTACGACCCCCATCGCGGCGCGATCCCCCAGACGAATACGTCACGTTAGCCGCGGGACGGGTGCCGCTCCTAATCGAGAGCGCGTATATTAGGCGATTCTCAGAAACCAGCGCCACGGCGACACGGCAGATGTCGCGAGATCGTTACCGATTTTCGGTAGGATCTCCTCGTCGGCCGGTACCCGAACCAGGCCGGGTCTGTCTCCGGGGGACAGCCATGCGAATGCTCGGTAGAGATGTCGGCGGAATGCCGCTGTGGGCGCTCACGCTCGTGGTCGTCGCCGTCATCGTCATCGCCGCGTTCCTGGGCGGTGGAGGCGCCGCGCGCGGCAAGATTCCGCAGTACACGCCTCCTGGTGATGCCGCGACCCCGACGATCCCCGCGCCCATGCCGCAGGCCGTCTTCATCGGCGACTCCTACACGCAGGGAGCGGGTGGCGGCGGTGTTCGATGGCCGACCCTGGTCGGGGACACGCACGGATGGGACGTCGACAACCTTGGCCTGGGGGGAACGGGCTACGTCAAGACCTCTGACGAGAACGGCTGCGGGCGCCCGTACTGCGGGACGTACGGCCAGACGATCGACGAGATCATCGGCTCGCCGACGTACATCGTCGTCGCCGGAGGGCGCAACGACGTCGGGCTCCCGACAGCCGACGTCGCCGCTGCCGCCGACGCGCTGTTCGGCGAGCTCCGCGACCGTTACCCGGACGCCAAGATCTTCGTGATGGCTCCCTGGTTCGACGACGATCCACCGCCGCGGCTGGCGGGCGAGCTCGCCCAGGCGCTCCAAGCGGCGGCGCTCGAGAATCATGTCGTCTATCTCGACTCCGGCCAACCGCTGTTCGGCAGGGCCGACCTCGTCTCCGCAGACGGGGTGCACCCCAACGCGGCGGGCTATCAGGCTCTCGCGGCAGCGGTCACGGCGGTCCTCGATCCCCAACTGACGCCCTAGCCATTCACACCTAGGCGGTGATCGCCCCATCCACGCGGCGCGCACCGCGGAGGCTCGGCTCTGTCGGTGCGGTCAGGTCTGCTGTAGGGTTCGGCGTACAGACCCGGTGTGTGGAACATCGCGGGATTCACATGGGGGAATCATGGCTGTACGCGTCGGCTATGCCGCTGGGGCATTCGACCTCTTTCACGTCGGACACCTCAACATCCTTCGGCATGCCAAGGAGAACTGCGACTTCCTCATCGCGGGTGTCGTCAGCGACGAGATGCTCCGGCTCGTGAAGCAGGTCGATCCGATCATCCCGACCGCCGAACGCGTCGAGATCGTCCGGAGCATCACGTACGTCGACAGCGTCCATATCGAGAACGTTCCAGACAAGCTCGAGACGTGGCGACAGCTGCACTTCACCCACTTCTTCAAGGGCGACGACTGGCGCGGCACCGAAAAGGGCGCCCAGTTGGAACGGGAGTTCGCCGAGGTGGGCGTCGAGGTCGTCTATTTCCCCTACACGGTGCACACATCCAGCACCGCGCTGCGTCACGCCCTCGAGCTCATGGCAACGTTGCATGCCCATGACGAGGTGCTCCCCGGTGGGCTCGCCGTCTCGCATGGCTGAGCAGCGGGCACGACCGGCGGACCGGAGCCGCGGCATCCGCTGTTCTACAGCTCGCCGGGCTGCATGACCTCCTGGTCGATCTCCTCGACGAGACGGCGCGCACGTGACGGCTCGACACCGGGCTTGCGGGGCGCGTAGACGACGAGGGAGTGGAACAGGAAGCGCACGAAGAACGCCAGCACGAGGGTGATCGCCGTCGCCACCACGGCGGAGATGTGGCCGGTCGACACCATCACCGCCACGATCGGGATGCGCACCAGCGCCTCGGCATTGTTGAACGCGAACGACTTGCCGAAGCGCTGCCAGACACCCGACGCGCTCTCGCGCATGTCGTCGAAGACGAAGCGCTCCTGCAGGAGGAAGTTGCCGATGATCGTCACCTCGGCGGCGATGATGGCGGCGATGATGTAGTCCACCCCGAGCTGGGTGAGCGCCCACACGATCGCGACGTTCGCGACCGCGCCGAGACCGCCGATCACCGCGAACAGCGACATCTTGCCGAAGCGCAGCGCGGTGAGCTGGGTGAGGAAGTGCAGGCCCTGCCGTACCGACGCCTTCGACTCGCCGGCGTGGCGGTCGGCGAAGTCGAACGGCACCTCGGCGACGCGCATCGGCCGGCGCGCGAGGATCTCGAGCAGGATCTTGAAGCCGCGCGGCCGCAGGAGCGCCTGGTCGACGCTGCGGCGGTCGATGAGGAAGAACCCTGTCATCGGGTCGGTCACATCGCGCAGCCGGATCGGGAACATCGCGCGGGTCACGGCCGTCGACGCCTTCGACACCATCACGCGCGTGCGATCGGCGAGGCCGTGCGCCGTGCCGCCGCCGGCGTAGCGCGAGGCGATGACGACGTCGACATCGCCTCGCGAGAAGACGCGCCACAGCTCGGGGATCTTCTCGGGCGGATGCTGCAGATCGCCGTCGATGACGAGGCACGCGTCCGACTCCGCCGCCGCGAAGCCCTCGAGCACGGCCCCGCCGAGCCCGCCGACGGCCTTCTCGCGGTGCAGCAGGCGCACCGGGAGCGGGGCTGACGCCGCCACCTCGCGGATCACGTCGGGCGTGGCATCCGTGCTGTCGTCCACGAAGACGATCTCGGCGTCGATGCCGCCCGGCACCGCCTCGAGCGCCGCGACGACACGGCGAACGAGCTCCGCCACGTTCGGAGCCTCGTTGTACGTCGGGACGATGATCGACAGCTGCATCGCCGCCATCCTGCCATGCACCGCTGAACGGCTTCCAAACTTCTGGCGACGGATGCCGCCGCCCGCCGCCCAAGATCCGTGCGACGCATCCTCGACACGCGAGGGAAACACGAGGAAGCTAGCGTGACAACGCCCGCTGTCGCACCCTGGGGAGGATGCCGTGCCCACTCGTCTGCTCCACCGCACACCGTCGTCGAAGACAGCGAGGTCGGTCGTCGCCGGCGCTCTCGCCGCCGGAGTTCTCGTCGCCTCGCTGGCGGGCTCGACCGCTGCGACGGCTGCCGCTCCCCGCCCGGCGGAGCGGTACGCTCCCGGTGCCGACGGCATCGGGGACCCGTACTTCCCGGTCTCCGGCAACGGCGGCATCGATGTCACGCACTACGCCCTCGACCTCGACTACACGCCGCCCGCGGCGGATCCCGCGCCGCTCGAGGGCGAGCTGGCGGCGGTGGCGACACTCGACATCGTGGCCACGGCCGACCTCGACCGCTTCAACCTCGACCTCCGCAACCTCACCGTGTCGTCGGTGGTCGTGAACGGCAAGCCCACCGCGTTCGCGCAGCAGAGCGGCGAGCTCGTCGTCACGCCGCGCCCGAAGCTCAAGACCGGCCAGCCCGCGAGCGTGGTCATCACGTACGGCGGGACGACCACGCGCCCCAGAGACATCGAGGACGCGCTCTACGGCTGGGTCACGACCCGCGACGGGGCCATGGTGGTGAGCGAGCCCGACGGCTCGTCGACGTGGTTCCCGGTGAACGACCACCCCACGGACAAGGCGACCTACTCGTTCGAGATCACCGTCCCCGAGGGGCTGACCGCGGTGGCCAACGGGCTGCTCGAGGGCGCGGAGACCGCCGACGGGAAGACGACCTGGACGTGGGACGCGCCCGACCCGATGGCGTCGTACCTCGCCACCTCGACGATCGGGAACTTCCGGCTCGAGCAGTACACGGCGCCCAACGGCACGCCGATCATCGACGCGATCGACGTCTCGCGTACCCCGGCCCAGTACGCCAACCTCGCGCGCACGGGTGACATGCTCACCTTCTTCGAAGGCCTCTACGGCGACTACCCGTTCGTCTCGTACGGCGCCATCGTCGACAACGACTCGGTGTCGTACGCCCTCGAGACCCAGACCCGGTCGTTCTTCTCGGGCTCTGCCGGTCTGAGCACCGTCGCCCACGAGCTCGCGCACCAGTGGATGGGCAACCAGGTCAGCCCCGGTCGCTGGGCCGACATCTGGCTCAACGAGGGCTGGGCGACCTACTCCGAGTGGATGTGGACCGAGCACAACGGCGGCACGACGGCGGCCACGCGGTTCTCGAACCTGATGAACTCGCCGTCGCAGTCGGCCTGGAACACGGTGCTGGCCGATCCCGGCCCGCTCGGGCTCTTCGGCACGCCGGTGTACAACCGCGGTGCAGCTCTTCTCCACGCGCTGCGGGTGGAGGTCGGCGACGAGGTGTTCTTCGGCATCGCCCAGGAGTGGGTCGCACGCTTCGGCGGCGGAACCGCGACGACGGCCGACTTCATCGCGCTGTCCGAGGAGATCTCGGGTCAGGACCTCACGACGTTCTTCGACGTGTGGGCCTACCAGCCGCCGAAGCCGACGGTCTGGTAGCACGTCCGCCCGGCGCCCCACGCCCGGCGCCCGTCCAGGATTCGCGGGTGAGAATAGAAGGATGACCTCCCCCTCGACCATCACCATGTTCGGCGCGGACTGGTGCCGCGACTGCATCCGCACCAAGAAGCAGCTCGACGACCTCGGCATCTCGTACACCTACGTGGACCTCGTCGTCGACCCCGCCGCCGCGGACGTCGCCCGCGAGATCTCCGGACGCACCAACATCCCCGTCGTCGTATACCCGGATGCCTCGCACCACGTCGAGCCGTCGAACGCCGACGTCGAGATCAAGCTGCGCGAGCTCTCCCTCATCTGAGTCCGCCCGTCGGCCCGAGGCGTTCGGTCTCTGCGTTTCGACTCGCAAGCTCGCTCAACGACCACGTTCGTCGCTCGCTCAACGACCGGGAGCGCCGGATCCGGTCGTTGAGCGAGCGAAGCGAGACGAAACACGCAGATCCCGGCGCAGGCCCTGACGGCGCACCATGCGTCGTCATTAGGCTGAAGCCGTGAGCGTCGAACGCAATACCCGGGCGATCGAGGGAACAGTCGTCACCGACTTCGAGGACCGCATGAGCTACGGCGGGTACCTCGATCTGCCCACCCTGCTGTCGGCTCAGCGGCCGCTCAGCGGCAGCGAGGGGAAGCAGGAGCACCACGACGAGCTGCTGTTCATCGTGCAGCATCAGACCACCGAGCTGTGGCTGAAGCTCGTGCTGCACGAGCTGGGCGCGGCCTGTCGTCTGCTGCGCGAAGACCAGCTCGCGCCCGCGCTCAAGTGCATCGCACGGGTCAAGCACATCCAGAAGACGCTCACCGAGCAGTGGTCCGTCCTGGCGACCCTGACGCCCGCCGAGTACGGCCAGTTCCGCGGTGTGCTGGGCAACGCGAGCGGCTTCCAGTCGGCGCAGTACCGCGCGGTCGAGTTCACCCTGGGCAACAAGAACGCCGCCATGCTGCGCGTGTTCGACGCCGACCCGGCAGCTCACACCCTCATCCAGGCCGCGCTCGAGGCACCGAGCCTGTACGACGAGTTCCTCGGGCTGCTCGCGCGGTCGGGCTACCCGATCCCCGCGGCGGTGCTCGAGCGCGATGTGACGACGGCGTGGACCTACACTCCTGAGCTCGTGCCGGTGTTCGTCGAGATCTACCGGGACCCGCAGACCCACTGGGCCGCGTACGAGACGTGCGAGGAGCTCGTCGACCTGGAAGACAACTTCCAGCTCTGGCGCTTCCGCCACCTCAAGACGGTGGAGCGCATCATCGGCTTCAAGACCGGCACGGGCGGCTCGAGCGGCGTGCCGTTCCTTCAGCGCGCGCTCGAGCTGACGTTCTTCCCCGAGCTGTACGCCGTGCGGACCGAGTTGTGATGTCGCACGACCCGGAGGCGCTGCGCGAGCTGCTCGGCCCCGATGCGGCGCTCTGCCACCGGGCTCTCACGGGCGAGCAGGGTGTGTCGCTCCCGCCCTTCACCGACCACCACGTGCACCTGCACCTCACCGACGAGCGGGCTCTCGCCGCGGGCGGCATCGCCGGGGTCCTCGACCTGGGCGGCGACCCCGTCGCCCTCGCCCGCCGCGGTGACGGCATCCCGCGGGTCGCGTACGCGGGCGCCTTCCTCACGGCGGTGGGCGGCTACCCGGTCGGGCGCTCGTGGGCGCCGCCCGAGATCACCCGCGAGATCGCGGATGCCTCGACCCACCCCGGCGTCCCCGGCGGCGCGGCGACGGCGGTCGACGAGCAGGCGTCGTTCGGGGCATCCGTCATCAAGGCCTCGCTCCACAGCACCGCGGGGCCGGTACTCGACAGCGACGCCCTGGCGGCGATCGTCGAGGTCGCCCGCGAGCGCGGTCTGGCTGTCGTCGCGCATGCGGAAGGCGAAGGGATGCCGCAGCGCGCGCTCGACGCCGGTGTCGACGGGTTCGCCCACACGCCCTTCAGCGCGTTCGTCGGGCGCGCCTTCACGGCTCACGCGGTGGCGGCGGGGCAGGTGTGGATCTCGACGCTCGCCATCCATCGCGACGACCCCGAGGCGGCGGAGTTCGCCCGCGTGAACCTCGCGGGCTTCGCCGCCGCCGGCGGGCGCGTGCTGTACGGCACCGACCTCGGCAACGGCGATCAGCCGGTCGGCGTCAACCCCGACGAGGCCGCGGCTCTGGACCGGGCGGGAGTCCGCGGCGCCGCGCTCATCGCCTCACTCGCCGACCCGTGGCCCTTCGCCGACCCGCCCCCCGGCGTGTGCACCTTCGTGCCCGGCCCGCCCCCCGCGGAGTTCGGAGAGATCGCCGAGTGGCTGCGCGGCGCAACCGTCGTCCCCACCGAGGAGCTCATCCATGACGACCACTGACCCCGCCGGGTCGTCCGGTCCGGCCTCTGCCGGATTCGGGGCGCACGACGTGCATTCGGGGCGTGAGCCGCACGCCCCAGACGTCCGCGATGCGCCCCGAACCCGTGGGCAGGCCGGGATCACCCCGTCCGACCTCGAGACCGAGGCCGCGGCCCTCGACGCGGCGGACGCGCTCCGCAGCCGCCGCGACGCCTTCGTCGGGGCCGACACGTCGCTGGTCTACTTCGACGGCAACTCCCTCGGTCGGCCGCTGCGCGCGAGCATCGAGCGGCTCGAGGCGTTCGCGCGCGACGAATGGGGCGGGCGCCTCATCCGCGGCTGGGACGAGTCCTGGATGCAGCTGCCCTTCGACATCGGCGACGCCGTCGGCCGCGCAGCGATCGGAGCGGCACCCGGCCAGACCGTGATCGGCGACTCGACGACCGTGCTGCTGTACAAGATGGTGCGGGCCGCGTTCGATGCCGCCGTCGCCGCCGACCCGGCGCGCGTGGAGATCGTGGTCGATCGCGACAACTTCCCCACCGACCGCTACCTCGTCGACGGCATCGCCGCGGAGCGCGGTGGCCGTGTGCGATGGATCGACGTCGACACGGTCAGCGGGGTCTCGGGCGAGGCGCTGCGTGCGGCCGTCGGGCGCGAGACGGCGGTCGTGCTGCTCTCGCACGTCGCCTACCGATCGGGCTATCTCACGGATGCCGAGGCCCTCACCCGCATCGCCCACGAGGCGGGGGCGCTCATCGTGTGGGACCTCTGCCACTCGGCCGGCTCCGTGCCGGTCGAGGCCGATGTGTGGGGGTTCGACATCGCCGTCGGCTGCACGTACAAGTACCTGAACGGCGGGCCGGGCTCCCCCGCCTTCGCCTACGTCGCCACGAGACTTCAGGACCGCCTCGCGCAGCCCATCCAGGGCTGGATGGGCACCGCCGACGTGTTCGCGATGGGCCCGGAGTACCAGCCGGCGGAGGGCATGCGGCGGTTCCTGTCGGGGACGCCCCCGATCGTCGGGATGCTCGCCATGCAGGACACGCTCGCCCTCATAGAGGAGGTCGGGATCGGCGCCATCCGCGCCAAGTCGGTCGCGCTGACCGAGTTCGCCGTGCGCGTGGCGGACGAATTCCTGGCCCCGCTCGGCGTCTCGGTGGCGTCGCCCCGCGACCCTGCCGCCCGCGGCGGCCACGTCACCCTCTCGCACCCCGCGATGCGCGCAGTCACGGCGCGGTTGTGGTTCCAGGACGTCATCCCCGACTACCGCGACCCCGGCGGCCTGCGCATCGGCCTGTCCCCGCTCTCGACTTCGTTCGCCGAGACGCTCGCGGGCCTGCGCGCGGTCGAGGCCGCGGTGCGCGCCGAGCGCAGTCGTTGAACGAGCGAGACGAAACGCCCGCACCCAGCGCAGTCGTGAAGCTCGAGGCGTTTCGTCTCGGTCGCTGGCGCTCCCTCGCTCAACGACCGGGACCCCTTCCCTCGGTCGTTGAGCGAGCGAGGAACGAGCGAGACGAAACGCCCGCACCCGGCGCCGAACGCCGGCTCGAGGCGTTTCGTCTCGGTCGCTGGCGCTCCCTCGCTCAACGACCGGGAACAGAGCCGGCACGGCGCTGACCTACACTGGCGCGATGAGCAATGAGGCTCCGGCGGCACCCGAAGCCACCGGCATCCATCCGGCGCGCCTGAAGCGTTCCACCATCGCCCGCTACGCGGCCGGATCACTCGGCACGGGCGGGTTCGCGACGCTGCCTGGGCTCGTGCTCACCTACTACCTGACCGACTCGCTCGGGGTCGCGGCGCTCGCGGCCGGCGCGGTCATCACGATGGCGAAGGTGTGGGACGTCGTCATCGACCCGGTCATCGGCGCGTTGACCGACCGCGACCTCGCCCGGCACGGCAGCCGGCGGCGGCTGATGCTCATCGGCGCCCTCGCACTGCCGGTGCTGTTCGCGCTGACGTTCGCGGTGCCGCCCTCGCTCGGACCCGTCGTCGCGGGCATCTGGGTGCTGCTCGCCTTCACGCTCACGGCGACCGCCTTCAGCCTGTTCCAGGTGCCCTACATCGCGCTCCCCGCCGAGCTCACACCGAACTACGACGAGCGCACGCGCCTGCTCACCTGGCGCGTCGTGGTGCTCACCTTCGCGATCCTGCTGTTCGGGGCGGGCGGCCCTGCGCTCCGCCGGGTCTCGGACGACCCCTTCGTCCAGTACCTGGTGATGGGAGTCGTCTGCGGTGTCGTGATCGGGATCGGGATGCTGGTGGCCACGGACGTCGCGCGACGCACCGCGCCGGGGCGCACGCATCCGGATGCTGCGACCGACGCGCCGGCGGTGAGTGGAGAGGGCGCGGGGAGCGTCCCGTCGCCTGCTTCGTCCGCTTCCGGTGGGACGGCGGCGAGCGCGTCGACCGCCGGGTTCCGCGAGCACTACGCGTCCGGCATCCGCGCCCTCCGCCGCAGCCGGCCGTTCCGAATGCTGCTGTCGACCTTCGTGCTGCAGGCGCTCGCGACCGGTCTCATGCTGGCCGGCGCGCAGTACGTCGCGACGTGGGTGCTGCACTCCCAGGCGGCGGTCGAACTGCTGTTCATCGCGCTCATCGCGCCGGCGCTGCTGGCCGCGCCCGCGTGGGGCGTGGTCGCGCGGCGTCTCGGCAAGGAGCGAACCTTCGCGATCGCGAGCGTCGTCTTCGCAGTCGCGGCGCTGTCGATCCTCGGCATGCTGTGGGCGCCGGGCGACTGGATCTACGTGCCTGTCGCGATCGCGGGCATCGCGTACGCCGGCATGCAGTCGCTGCCCATGGCGATGCTGCCCGACGTCATCTCGCACGACGAGCGCACCGAGCCTGATGTGGCTGGGGGGACGGGCCGCGCCGGGTCGTTCAGCGGCGTCTGGACGGCCGGCGAGACCGTCGGCTTCGCGCTCGGCGCGACGACGCTGACGCTCATCCTCGCGGCGACCGGCTACGTCTCGTCGGTGGGTGGACAGATCGTGGGCGGACAGCTGGTGGAGCAGCCGGATGCCGCCATCACCGGCATCGTCGTGAGCTTCAGCCTCGTCCCCGCCGTGCTGATCGGGCTCAGCCTCCTCACGCTCGCGCGGTATCCACTGCGCAGAGCCGACATCGAATCGCGCTGACCCGCTCGACCCGCCCGGCGGACATGAGCACGGCAGTGCCGGCACAGGATCGGAGAACCCCGTCGACGCGCCGCCAGGCGGAGTTGCAGCCCGGCGGGTCGCGCAGAACCTCCGAGTCTGCGCGCACACGTGGCATCGAGTCGCACCGAGCGTGACACCGCGTGCCGCGTGCCGGGGGCTGTGACGTAAGATGCCCGGGACGGACTCACCCGACCCGGGTTCCCGGCGCGAGTTCGAAGGAGAACCCATGTCACCCACGTCGTCGACCACGCCGGCCACACCTCGGAAGACGCCTGCGAAGAGCCCGAAGGCTCCCGCCGGCCGTGTATCCGAGGCCGGGCTGCCGGCTGAAGAGCGTGCCGCGCTCGACGAGGCGATCACCCGACTCGAGGAGGGCACACGCGTGTGGGTCGCGCTCACCCTCGACCAGCGGGCGCGGCTGCTCGGCCGCGTGCGGGACGCCGTGGGCGCGGTCGCCCAGGAGTGGGCCGACGCCGCCACGATCTCGAAGGGGCTGGAGCCGGGGCATCCGCTCTCGGCAGAGGAGTGGCTCGGCGGACCCTACGCCGTCATCGGACTGCTCGACGCGCTCCGCGAGACCCTCGAAGCCCTCGCGAAGGGCCGGAGCCCGCTCGACGGCGTGACCATCGACCAGGCGCCGGGCGGGCGCCTGCGTGCGCACACGTTCCCGCTGAACGGCACGGAGAAGTTCCTCCTGTCGGGGTTCACCGGCGAGGTCTGGTTCGAGCCGGGCGTGACCGCGGATCAGGCGCGCCACCAGGCCGGGCTGGCGCAGCTCGCCCCGACCGAGTCCGGCGGCGTCGGGCTGGTGCTCGGCGCGGGCAACGTCACCTCGATCCCCGTCGCCGACGTGCTGTACGAACTGTTCGCGCACAACCGCGTCGCCCTGCTGAAGGTCAACCCGACGCAGGACGCCCTCCTACCCGTGTTCGAGCGTGCGCTGGCTCCGCTCATCGAGCCGGGGCTGGTGCGCATCGTGCGCGGCGGCGCCGCGACCGGCGCGTACCTCACCTCGCACCCGCGCATCGCGCACGTGCACATCACCGGCTCGGCCGCGACGTTCGACGCGATCGTGTGGGGTGCTTCGACAGGCTCAGCAGCCGGTGGCAGCTCAGGGGCGGAAGGCGCGGACGCCGACGCCGCGCGCGCGGCCGGCGAGCCGCAGCTGAAGGTGCCGATCACGGCGGAGCTGGGCGGAGTCTCACCGATCATCGTGGTGCCCGGCGCCTGGTCGGCCGCCGACATCGAATACCAGGCCCAGCACGTCGCCACGATGCGGCTCGTGAACGCCGGGCACAACTGCATCGCCGGCCAGGTCGTCATCCTGAGCTCGGACTGGCCTCAGCGGGCCGAGTTCCTGCAGGCGCTGCACACCGCTTATGCCGCTGCCCTCGAGCGCCCGGTGTGGTACCCCCGGAGCGATGAGCGGCTCGAGGCCGCGGCATCCGCCTATCCCGACGCCGTCTGGTCCGCCGACCGCACCCGCGCGATCGTCGAGGTGGGCGGCGGCGAGGGCCCCGACCCGGTCGAGTCGATCGAGTACTTCGCCCCGATCCTCGGCGTGGTCGAGGTCGGCGGCACCGGGCAGGAGTTCCTCGACGCGGCGGTCGCCCACGCCAACGCCCGGCTGACGGGCACGCTCGGCGCCAACGTGCTCATCGACCCCGTCACTGAGCAGGCACTCGGCGACGGCTTCGCGCGCGCGATCGCCGACCTGCGCTACGGCGACATCGCGATCAACACGTGGACCGCCTTCAACTTCCTCACCGCCCGCCTGACGTGGGGCGGATACCCCGGGGCGACGCCGGCCGACGTGTCGAGCGGCATCGGCGTCGTGCACAACGCGCTGCTGCTGGATCGGGTCGAGCGGTCGGTGGCTCGCGGGCCGTTCCGGCCGTTCCCTCGCTCTGTGGGCGATACGCTTCGGCGCCGGCGTCTGGCTCAGGGCACGATCCTGCCGACGCCGCCGTGGTTCGTGAACTCGCGCACCGGCGCCGAGGTGAGCGCCGGACTCACGCGCTACCTCGTCGACGGCAAGGTGCCCGGGCTGGTCAGGACGCTCGCCAAAGCGATGCAGGCGTGAGGCGCCGCGTCGCGCGCGGGCGTCGGAGCGCCGGTGATTCCGCGGCCGGCTTCGGCGCTGACGGCTTCGAGGCCGACTACGTCGTCGTCGGCGCCGGATCCTCTGGTGCCGCCGTCGCGGCGCGACTGAGCGAGGACCCGGCCGTCTCGGTGCTGCTGCTCGAGGCGGGAGGACCCGACCGGGCGATCGAACTGCACGTGCCCGCGGCGTTCTCCAAGCTCTTCCGCGGACGGTACGACTGGAACTACGACACCGTCCCCCAGCCGGCCCTCGAGGGCCGCACGGTGTACTGGCCGCGCGGCAAGACGCTGGGCGGGTCGTCGTCGCTCAACGCCATGATGTGGGTGCGGGGCTTCGCCGCCGACTACGACGAGTGGGCGGATGCCGCCGGCCCGATCTGGTCGTGGGACGCCCTGGTCCCCTACTTCCGGCGTGTGGAGCGCACGGCCGATCCGGCCCACGGCTCGCAGGGCACCCACGGACCCCAGCCCGTCGAGCACCAGCGGGATCCCCGGGCCCAGACGGCCGCGTTCCTCACGGCGGCGCAGCAGGCGGGGCATCCTGTCACCCCCGCGAATCTGCCGACGGGGCAGGGCTTCTCGCAGACGATGGTGAGCGAGAGCCGCGGTGCGCGCGCCTCCACGGCCGACGTGTACCTGCGCCCCGCGAAGGGGCGCGCGAACCTCCGGATCACCACGGGTGCGCACGTCCGGCGGGTGACCCTTGATTCCGGTTCGCCCCTGCCGCGTGCGACGGGCGTGTACGTCGACATCGACGGGATCACCCGCCATGTGCGCGCGCGGCGCGAGGTCGTGCTGTCGGGCGGGGCGATCAACACGCCGCAGCTGCTCATGCTGAGCGGCATCGGCCCGGCCGAGCACCTCACCGAGCACGGGATCGGCATCGTGGTGGACGCCCCCGGCGTCGGCGCCAATCTGCAGGACCACCTCGTCGCGGGGCTCGCGCCGGCCGCGGACAGCGGCACCCTGCACGACGCCGAGAGGCCGGCCGAAGTCGTGCGGTATCTGACGAAGCGGAGGGGGATGCTGACCTCCAACGTCGCCGAGGCCTACGGGTTCGTCCGCACAGAGGTCGCCGATCGCGCGGGAGCGCCCGAGGGGCTCCCCGACGTCGAGATCATCTTCGCCCCGGTGCCGTACGTGGGCGAGGGACTCATCCCGACGCCCGCGCACGGCCTCACGATCGGGGCGATCCTGCTGCGCCCGCGCAGCCGCGGCACGATCCGGCTCGCGTCGGCCGACCCGGCCGCGCCGCCGCTCATCGACCCTGCGTATCTGTCGGATCCCGACGGCGTGGACGCCGCGACGATGCTGGCCGGACTCGCCGAATGCGAGCGTCTCATCGACACCGAGGCGCTGCGCGCCGTCACGACCGGCGGCTGGGTACAGCCTCCCGGCGGCGATCGCATGACGCCGACCGAGCGCGCCGAGGTGTCGCTGCGCCGCTACTCGCACACGCTCTACCACCCGGTCGGCACGGCGCGGATGGGGACGGATGCCGCCTCCGTCGTCGACCCGGAGCTCCGCGTCCGTGGCGTCACGGGCCTGCGCGTGGCCGACGCCTCGGTGATGCCCACCGTGATCCGCGGCCATACGAACGCTCCGGCGATCGTGATCGGCGAGGTCGCCGCCGACCTCATCCTCGGCCGCCGCGTCTGACCCGGCTTCGGTAGGCGCCCGCCCCGGACCCGGGCAGA
>NZ_MWLP01000027.1:0-71381 GCF_010634885.1 Microbacterium sp. B35-04
CCGCCCCCCCCCCCCGCCCCGCCGGCCGTCGAGCCGGTCTCGGGTGATGCGGCCGACCCGGAGCTCACGAGCCTGCGTCAGCGCCTGATCGGGTCGATCGTGCTGTCGACGCCGGTGATCCTGCTGGCGATGATCCCGGCGCTGCAGTTCACCTACTGGCAGTGGGCGTCGCTGGCGCTCGCGGCGCCGGTCGTGGTGTGGGGCGCCTGGCCGTTCCACCGGGCGGCGTGGGTCAATCTGCGCCACGGCGCCGCCACGATGGACACGCTGATCTCGCTGGGCGTCTCGGCCGCGTTCCTCTGGTCGCTCTACGCGCTCTTCCTCGGCCACGCCGGCATGCCCGGCATGACGCACGCCTTCGAGTGGTCGGTGACCCCGAGCGATGGCGCCGGCGACATCTATCTCGAGGTCGCCGCCGGTGTGACGACCTTCGTCCTGGCCGGAAGGTACTTCGAGCAGCGCTCCAAGCGCCGGGCGGGCGCCGCCCTGCGCGCGCTGCTCGAGATCGGTGCGAAGGACGTGGCGGTGCTGCGTTCTTCCGGCGACGAGGTGCGGGTGCCGATCGCCGACCTGCGCGCCGGCGATGAGTTCGTCGTGCGCCCGGGCGAGAAGATCGCGACCGACGGGATCGTGGCCTCGGGCACGTCGGCTGTCGACGCCTCGATGGTCACGGGTGAATCCGTGCCGGTCGAGGTCGCACCCGGCGACTCCGTGGTCGGCGCCACGGTCAACGTGGGCGGGCGCCTGGTGGTGCGCGCGACGCGCGTGGGCGACGACACCCAGCTCGCGCAGATGGCGCGACTCGTGGAGGACGCGCAGTCGGGCAAGGCGAAGGTGCAGCGCCTGGCCGATCGCATCTCCGGCGTCTTCGTGCCGATCGTTCTGCTGATCGCGCTCGGCACACTCGCGGGCTGGCTGCTCACGGGTGCCTCCGCGTCGATGGCGTTCACCGCCGCGGTCGCGGTGCTGATCATCGCCTGCCCGTGTGCGCTCGGCCTCGCCACCCCGACCGCGCTGCTCGTCGGCACCGGCCGCGGGGCTCAGCTCGGCATCCTGATCAAGGGTCCTGAGGTGCTCGAATCCACACGCACCGTCGACACCGTCGTGCTCGACAAGACCGGCACCGTCACGATGGGGCGCATGTCGCTGATCGACGTCGTGGTCGCCGGTGCGGCCTCCGCGAACGCGGGAACGGATGCCGCATCCACTCCAGCCGCGGCCGGCTCGGCGTCTGCCGGAGCACGGGCCGAGCTGCTGCGTCTGGCGGGCGCCGTCGAGCACGCCTCGGAGCACCCGATCGCACAGGCGATCGCGCGGGGCGCCGTGGCCGAGGTCGGCGCCCTCCCCGCCGTCGAGTCGTTCCAGAACGTGCCGGGCAAGGGCGTGTCGGGCATCGTCGACGGGCACGCCGTGCTCGTCGGACGCGAGTCGCTGCTGGCCGACTGGACGCTGACCCTGCCCGCGGAGCTCGCCGCCGCGAAGGCGTCGGCCGAAGCGCTCGGGCGCACGGCGGTGCTGGCCGCGTGGGACGGCGAGGTGCGGGGACTCTTCGTGGTCGCGGATCAGCTGAAGCCCACGAGCGCCGAGGCGGTCGCGCAGCTGCGGGCCCTCGGGCTCACGCCGGTGCTGCTCACCGGTGACAACGCGGCCGCGGCGCGCGCGATCGCCGACGAGGTCGGCATCGAGCGCGTGATCGCCGAGGTGCTGCCGCGCGACAAGGTCGCGGTCATCACGCAGCTGCAGGCGGAGGGGCGCGTCGTCGCGATGGTCGGCGACGGCGTGAACGACGCCGCCGCGCTCGCCCAGGCCGACCTCGGTCTCGCGATGGGAACCGGGACGGATGCCGCGATCGAGGCATCCGACATCACGCTGGTGCGGGGCGATCTGCGCAGCGCGGCCGACGCGATCCGCCTGTCACGCGCCACTCTCCGCACGATCAAGGTCAACCTGTTCTGGGCCTTCGCCTACAACGTCGCGGCCATCCCCCTCGCCGCGCTCGGCCTGCTGAACCCTATGATCGCGGGAGCGGCGATGGCGTTCTCGAGCGTGTTCGTGGTGGGCAACAGCCTGCGGCTGCGGAGGTTCCGGAGCCTGTCCGGCGGTACCGGCGGCCGCGCATCGCGGAAGGAACCGGTGCCCTCCGCGCTGGTCGGAGCCTCGTAGCGGACGGCGCTGATGGCTCCACGTTTCCACCCTTATACATAATGAACATTGTTCACAATGAAGGACAGACAGACATGACGATCGACACTCACGGCGACGCGATCCTCGACCACGCCTCCGCGCCCGGCGCCGACGCCGCACACCACGGCTACATCACGGACAAGGACAAGTACCTCAACCGCCTCAAGCGCATCGAGGGGCAGGCCCGCGGCATCCACAAGATGGTCGAAGACGAGAAGTACTGCATCGACATCCTCACGCAGATCAGTGCCCTGACCTCCGCGCTCGAGGCCGTCGCCGTGGGGCTCCTCGACGACCACCTGCGCCACTGCGTGGTGGATGCTGCACGCCTGGGCGGCGCCGAGGCCGACGCGAAGATCACCGAAGCCACGCAGGCCATCGCCCGCCTCGTGCGCTGAAGCCGCGAGACCGGGGCACGATCACCGAAACCGGGGGTTGCGGCCGAGACCGAGGACGTCAGCCCCCGGTCTCAACGCGGATCCGCGGTTTCACCGCATCCAACGGGGGCGCGTCACGTCACCGGAGTCACCGCGGCGCCGCCGGCGGACGCCGGCGTGAGCGCCCAGCGCGCGCCGGGCGCCGGAATCACCGCAGGCAGCGCGGCAAACGCCGGCGTCAGCGCGCGGCGCGCGTGCGCCGGGCGTACAGCACCGAGTCCACCGTGAGCACGACGAGCGCCACCCACACCAGCCCGAAGCCGATCCAGCGCTCGACGGGCATGGGCTCGTGAAGCACCCACACGCCGATGATGAACTGCAGCACCGGCGCGACGAACTGCAGCAGGCCGATCGTCGTCAGCGACACGCGTCGCGCGCCGGCGGCGAAGAGCAGCAGCGGAATCGCGGTGACGATGCCCGCGAGGCCCAGCAGCACCGCATGCTCCCAGCCGTTCGCACCCATCGTGAGGCCCTGCGTGACGCCCACGACCACCAGGACGACCGTCGCGATCGGGGTGAGCCACAGCGTCTCGAGCGTGAGACCGCTCACCGCGTCGACCGACGGACCGACCTTCTTCTTCACCAGGCCGTAGACGCCGAAGGATGCCGCGAGCGTGAGTGCGATCCACGGGAAGGCCCCGTAGCCGATGACGATGACGAGCACGGCGACAGCCGCGATGCCGATCGCGACCCACTGCGTCGTGCGAAGGCGCTCGTGCAGCACCAGCACCGCGAGCAGCACCGTCGCGATGGGATTGATGAAGTAGCCCAGGCTGGTCTCGATCACCTGGTCGCTCAACGCGCCGTAGATGAAGACCTGCCAGTTCACGTAGATCAGCAGGCCGGCGATCACGGTGAGCCCCAGCAGGCGCGGCTGCCGGAAGATCACCGCCAGCCGGGGCCACGTGCGCGTCACCGTGAGCAGAAGGGCGCAGAATCCGAGCGACAGCACGATGCGCCATGCCACGAGCTCCCACGGCCCGGTCGGCACGAGCAGCAGGAAGTACAGCGGCATGAAGCCCCAGAGCAGGTATGCGCTGAAGGCGTACACGCCGCCGATTCTCCGCTCCCGCGAGGAGTGGAGCTCCGATCCGGATGCCGCGGGCAGAGCGATCCCGCCGGTCGCAGCGGCGGCTTGCGCGAGTTCGTCGATGCCGCCTTCGCCAGGTTTCGAGGACGGTTCGGGAGTCACCGCACAAGCCTACGTCCGAGCAGGTCCGGCCAGCCGCGGAGGGTGGACCGCTCCGACCAGCCTCGAGGGTCACGACATGCCGCAACGTCGCCCAGGAACCCGCCGTTCGTGACACCTGAACCATGCGCGCTCCCACGCCGGGCATGACGAGAGGGCCGGATGCCGAAGCATCCGACCCTCTCGGTACGCGCTGTGCGCGGAACTCAGCGAACGACGACCGCGAGCACGTCGCGAGCCGACAGGACGAGGAACTCGTCGCCACCGAACTTCACCTCGGTGCCGCCGTACTTGCTGTAGATCACGCGGTCGCCGACGGCGACGTCGAGCGGGATGCGGTTGCCGTTGTCGTCGATGCGACCCGGACCCACCGCGAAGACCTCGCCCTCCTGGGGCTTCTCCTTGGCAGTGTCGGGGATGACCAGACCGCTGGAAGTGGTCTGCTCGGCCTCGACCTGCTTGATGACGATGCGGTCCTCGAGCGGCTTGATGGAAACCGACACGGTCTACCTCTTCTTTCTTGAGACTAAGACTCGTTAGCACTCTGACGTTGAGAGTGCTGATGACAGTCTAGGCAACCGTCTGGCACTCATGCAACGTGAGTGCCAATTGCGGCGTCACACCCGGCGCCTCGTACACACCTGCCCGAAACACAACCGACACATGCCCTTGAGGCTTTGTCCGGCCGCGGCGTATCATCGCAGCAGCGACTCATCTCTGGGGAGAGAGGATCGCTGCGAGTTCGGGGGAGCTCGCACACAACGTGGGGGCATGCTTCATCATGGCTGAGCGGTATTTCCTGGCTGTGGATCTCGGGACCAGCAGGCTGGGAGCAGCGACAGCGCGCGTCGCTTCGGACGGCAGCATCACGGCTGCCGCGTTTCCACTCGGGCGTCGCGGCGACAGCGTCGCGACGGTGGTCTTCGTCGCCGAGGACGGCGAACTCCTCTTCGGGGATGCTGCGGAACGCCGCGGCGTCGGCGCGCCCGAGCGACTGATCCGCGAGTTCAAGCGGAGCATCGGCGACGAGGTGCCGCTGGTCGTCGGCGACCAGTCGATCCCGGCCGAAGAGCTGTACGCGCGGACGGTGGCGGGGGTCATCGACGCGGTGACCGAACGCGAGGGCGGCGCGCCGGCAGGTGTCATCATCACGCACCCTGCGATGTGGGGTCCGCACCGTGTCGGAACGATCAGCTCGGCGTTCGCAGCGATCGGCATCCGCGATGTGGAGTTCATCACCGAGCCCGAAGCCGCGGCGCGGCACTACGAGGCGTCGCGTGTGCTCGAGCCGGGAGAGACGATCGCCGTCTACGACCTGGGCGGCGGCACGTTCGACTGCGTGCTGCTGCGGAAGACCGAGACCTCGTTCGAGCTCGTGGGAGAGCCGATGGGGCTCGACAATCTCGGCGGGGCCGACTTCGACGACGCCGTGGTGCGCCACGTGCTGCGCTCCGCCGAGGTCTCCCCCGAGGCGCTGGACGACTCCTCCGCCGACGCGCGGATCGCGCTGTCGCAGCTTCGCCGCGAATGCGTCGACGCCAAGGAGGCACTGTCGTTCGACTCCGATGTCGTCATCCCGGTTCTGCTGCAGGCCGGCCGCTCGAGCGTGCGACTGACGCGCGCCGAGTTCGAGGACATGATCGATCCCTACGTCGCGCAGACGGTCGACGTGCTCGAGGATGCCCTGGAAGCGGCCGACGTCGAGCCCGAGCAGCTCGAGTCGGTGCTGCTCATCGGCGGATCCTCGCGGATCCCGCTGGTCACGCAGCGGATCTCCGAGCGCCTGGACCGGCCGACCGCGATCGACGCGGACCCGAAGGCGTCCATCGCGCTCGGCGCGGCCCACACGGCTCTCGTCCGCGCGATGGATCGCGAGATCGCCGCTCCGGGAGAGCTCGTCGTCTATGAAGGCGCCTCGGCCGGCGGGCTGGAGCTCGCCCTCCCGGCCGGCGCTGCGCTCGCGGCACCGGTCGCGCCCGTCGCGGCATCGTCGGCGCACGGCGCGCGCCACTACATCGCCATCTCGGCGGCGGCGGCCCTCGTCGCCGCGGCGATCATCTTCGGCAGCACCATGACGCTCGGCAACGGGAGCGGCACTTTCCTTTCACTGTCGGGCTGGGACCCGGCCGCCCCCGCACCCGCCAAGGCTGAGGCCGACCCCGCCGCTCAGGTGGAGCCCGCCGGTGAAGCGAACCCACCCGAGACCGCGACGGCTCCCGAGCCGGACAAGAGGGCAGGCGGCACGGTGAATCCGAAGGCCGGGAAGCCGAAGTCGCAGAACGACCCTCCGGTCTCGAAGGCGGGGCCGGACCGGACCACCACGACCACGACGACGGCCGCGACGAAGGAAGGCACGTCCACGCAGCCGGCCGCCGGATCGTCGGGCACCGCTCCCACGTCGACCGGCGGCGAGACGCCGGGCCAGACGACACAGCCGCAACCCGAGCCGACCACCCAGCCGGAACCCGAGCCGGCGACGCAGCCGGAGCCGGAACCGGAGCCGACCACCCAGCCGGAGCCCGAACCGGAGCCGGAGCCGGAGCCGGAGCCCGAGCCCGAGCCCGAACCCGAGCCCACGACTCCACCGGCCGACCCCGAGCCGGAGCCGGCCCCCGCTGATCTGCAGCCGGCGCCCGAGACCTCACCCGCGCCCGAGATCGTCCCCTGACGCCGGGTTCGCCTGGGGAATCTCATGTCAACGCCGACAGCCGCACTGGCTACGTTCTTCGACGCCGCCGACTTCACAGGATCTCGCCATGCGCATCCCCTCATCGACGCTCTCGCCACACGCGAAACGCCGCCTCGCATGCTCATCTCGGGCAACGCCGGATCGGGCAAGTCGACGATCCTGCGCGGGGCCCAGCGATTCCTCACCCGCAACCGTGTGCCGCTGCACCTGCTCGGGCCCGACACCGACGTGACGGGCGTTCCCGCCGCCAGCGTGCTGCTCGTCGACGATCTGCATCTGCTGCCGCCGGCGCAGATCGAGGGCCTCATCGTGCGGGCCGCGGATCCGGACACCGCGCTCGTCGTGACGAGCAGGCCGTGGCCGAGCTCGCACGAGCTGGCGAGCATCGCGCGACACCTGGAGCGCAGCCGCCCCGCGGTCGTCCTCGGACACGTGACGCGCTCGGACGTCCTGGACTACCTCGCGGGAACGGGTCGCGACATCCCGGCGCCGTGCCTGGATCACATCCTCGAGATCACCGGCGGCGTCTCATGGCTCGTGTCGGCGGCACTGTCGGCACACGACGAGAGGGACTGCGCCGACGACATCGACCACTCAGCGCTCGGTCGTGTGCTCGAGCAGAGCGTCGCCCACCGCCTCGGGGTGGTCGACACGGACGTGAGACGAGCGGTCGAAGCGGTCAGCGTGGCGGCGGCGGAGGAGAATCCGCTCGACCCCGAGCTGCGCGGCGACTCGGAGGGGATCCTCGTCCAGGCGTACGCCGACGGCCTGCTCCTGCGCAATGGCCGACCGGTGCCCGTCGTGCGCACCGCCGTCCGCGCGACCCTTCCCACGCGCCGGCTCGTCGAACTGCTGACGGCCCATCCCGGGGGTGTCGACCCGGCTGCCCAGCACGGAACCGACTGGCTGTCGGACGTGTCCGACCCTCGGCTGGGGGCGGCGCTCGTCGAACGCGGGGACCAGTTGATCGACGCGGATCCGGCGCGCGCCGGCAGCTTCTACCGCGCCGCCGCCGAGGCGGGGACATCGTCCGCCGACCTGCATGCGAAGCGGGCGCAGGTGGCCTGGGCGACCGGAGACGTCGACGGCGCCGCGCATCACATCGATGAGGCCATGGCGTCCGGCGAGCGCGACGCCGCGGTGGACACCCGGCTCGCCGATGTCGCCGCGGCGACCTGGTCGATGCGGGGGATGCTGCAGACCGGGTGCACCGTCTACGACGTGCTGCCTCCCGCGTCGGCCGAGGCGTCCGCTCGCGAGTACATCGCCCGGATCGGCGTCGGGGATCCTCGCGCGCAGGATGACGAGGGCAAGACGGCAACGGCCGCGCTCGCGGCGCCCTCGACCCTCACCGTTGCGATGAAGCTCGTCCATCGAGGTCTGCGTGCATCGCTGCGGGCAGACCGGGCCGACACCGCGCTCGCCGACCTCGTTCGCGGGTCTCATCTGTACACCGCGTCCCGGTCCTCGGCACCCATGCCGGAGCTTCCCGCCGTGATCGCCGCGGTCGCCGCGATCAGCTCCGGCGACCTCTCGACGGGGCGATCGGTCATCGACGCGGCCATCGAGGGTCACACGGGAACACCGTGGATGCTCTCGCGGCTGCTGCTGTGGCGCGCGTGGATCGCACTCGGTCTCGCCCAGGGCGGGAAGGCGCGCGAGGACCTCGACGCCGCGCTCACCCTCGCACCGACGCCGGTGCCGCGGGACGACCTGCTGGCGCAGGCCATCCGCGTCGGCCTCGCGCGACGGTACGAGGATGCCGCAGGCCTCGCCGAGGCATGGGAGTCCGGGCGCGACAGCCTGCTGGACGCGGACGTCGACCTCTACACTCTGCTGCCGGTCGCGGAACTCGTGACCGCCGGCTCGCGCCTCGGCGACGAGTCGGCGACGCAGCCGCTGTTCGCACAGGCCCTGCGCATCGTGGAGTCGCTGGGTTCGCCGCCGGTCTGGGCCGCGCACCTGCGGTGGGCCGGCATCCAGCGCGGGATCCTGCTGGACCACCCCGACTACCTCGGCCCGCACGCGCATGCGCTCGTCGACGCCGCGCCCGGCAGCCGCGTGGCGGCGACGATGGCCACCGCCGGACGCCTGTGGACGTCGGTGCTCGCCGGGACGGTGGACGCCGACGCCGTCGAAGCCTCGGCCCAGGGGCTCGGCGCCATCGGGCTGAGGTGGGACGCCGCACGCCTCGCGCGACACGGCGCCAACCGCTCGGACGACCGGAAGGTCTCCGCCCGCCTGCTCGCGTGCGCGCGCGAACTGCACCCGCAGGAGACCCGCGCGACCGATGCGTCGGCGGAGAGCTCCCCGGCATCCCGCGCGAGCGCAGCCGCCGGACTCAGTGAGCGCGAGACGGATGTCGCGCGCCTGGTCGTGCAGGGCAAGACGTACGCCGAGATCGGCGAGACGATCTTCATCTCACCACGCACGGCCGAGCATCACATCGCGAGCATCCGGCGCCGACTCGGAGCGACATCGCGCTCGGATCTGATCGCCAAGCTGCGTGTCGCGCTGAGCCCGACCGGCCTTTCCGCGGACGGGAACACCTGATGCCCTCGCCTGCCCGCGCAGATCCCCGTGCCGCCTCCCGTCGGCATCGGGGAAACCCCCGATTCACCGAACACACCAACCACCTACTCTCGAGAATGAGCCTCGAAGTGACAGGAGCCGAGACATGACAACACCGCTCGCAACAATCGCCGATGCACTGATCGAGTTCATCCTCAGTCTGCTCAATGACCCCGCGGCAGCCGCGGAGTTCGAGGAGGACCCGGAGGGCACCCTCGCCCGCAACGGGCTCAGTGACGCCTGCGTCGACGACGTCCGGGCCGTCGCGCCGGTGATCGTGGACCGTCCCGACGTGTATCCGAAGCCGGCGGGACAGCCGGCGGCCCCTCCCGGACCTCCGAAGCCGACGACCGTGGAGAAGGAGATCACGAACATCACCCAGTCCTTCTCGATCGACAACCGGGCGACGATCGTCGACCAGTCGGTCAACCAGAACATCTGGGCGGACGGCGACGTCAACCAGATCTTCGACCAGGAGGCTGTAGTCAACAGCGGCGACAACGGCGCCGCCGCCGGCGAAGACGCCACCGTGGACAACTCGAACGACACGACGACCGTCGGCGATGTCAGCATCGGCAACGAGGACACGACGACGAACATCGACGGCTCGTTCAACGACGGTTCGACCAACACCGAGACCGACATCGAGGTCGGCGTCGAAGACTCCGTCAACGACAACTCCACGGATGTGGCGGTCGACGTCGAGGTGGAGGAGTCGTTCAACGACACCACCACGACCGAGACGGCGACCGACGTCGACGTGTCGAACGAGGGCAACTACGAGTCCGAGGACGCGACGGCCATCTCCATCGACGAGACCTACATCGAGCCGGAGTCCGAGGAGGAGTTCTGAGGCCCGACGTGACCGATCCGGAAGACGACGACCGCTCGCGCGCCTTGGCACACCCAAGGCGCGCGAGCGCGCGCCCGAAGCCGCAGCCACCGAGCTTCGGAGATACGGCGCCGGCGACCGGCACGGCGATCGGTCGCGTGCCGGTGGCGAAGCTGCCCGCCTCCGAGGTGCTGGCCCCGCAGCCGAGCCCCTCACGCGACCGGACTCCGCCTCCACCTCCGCCGCGAGAGCGACGTGAAGCGCCTGAGCGTCCGCCGACGGCGAGCCCGAACGTCGCGCCCGTCTTGACGAAGCTTCCGCCGCCGTTCACGGTGCGCCTGAGTCAGCTCCTGTGGGTGCTGAGCCTTCTCACCGGTGGCGTCGCGGTCGTCTACCTGTTCGTGATCCGCGAAGACCTGGTACCGCTCATCACGGAGGTCGTGAAAGGCGTCGCGGAGGGGCGCAGCGAGGAGACCTACACGGCGGCCGCCGACATCCTCTACTGGTCCGTCTTCGCCGTGGCGGTCACCCTGCTGCTGATCCAGACCGTTCTGCTGGTGTCGTTCTCGAATCGCAAGCCGAATGCGCGGTGGTGGCAGCTCGCGACGGTGGTGGGACAGATCGGGCTCTTCCTGCTGTCGTCCGAGTTCTTCGCCACCGGTGAGCACGGCACCGTCCTTCGCCAGGTGCTGTTCGCACAGTGGTCGCTAGCCCTCCTCGCGCTCCTCTTCAGCTCGTTCCGCGGCGCTCTGCACTGGACCGCCCGCAAGTACGACGTCCGTCGAGCCGGTGGCGGCGAAGGTGACTTCTGACGCCACCTCTTCGAGACTCCGGATCACCTGACGGGCCACCTCGACCGTCGCCCGTTCCGCGATCGGAGACGCGCTGAGCTTTCGCCATCGCGCCAGCAGCTCCTCGACCTTCTCGCGCAGCTCTGACTGCGTCGCCGAATCGGGCAGCCCGAGGCGGGCCGATGCGGACGGGCCCTCACCTCCGATGATCCGCTCCGCCTCGGTGGCGTCGGACCGGCTCAACGGCAGATCGGACGACCGCGCGCGGGCCAGGAGCGACAGTTCGCGCAGCGAGTGCGCGGAGGCGTAGATCCGCTCCACTCCCCCGACGATCGTCTCGGTGCCGGGCCGCGGGCTGTCGCGCAGAAGCGTCTGGAGGGCGTCGAGCACACCCCGCACTTTGAGCGCTGCCGCTCGCGTACGGAACTGCAGCCGAATGAACTGCTGGAGTTCGTTGAGCCCGCTCTGCTGCACGAGCAGCTCCGACAGTTGTGTGGAGTCCGTGGCGCCGGCGCGGATGAGCGCGCTCGCGAGACGCACGCCGAAGATGCCGAAGCGGCTCAGGAGCTGACGGCGAACCTCCTCGCTCAGCGACATCGAATCGGAGGGTCGCACGAACCGATCGGCAGAGACCATGAGCGCCTCTCGTGCCTTGCGCTCGAGGGAGGCGAGCTCCTGGAAAGAGCTGAACTCGTCCTCGCGCATCGTCCGTGCGCTCTCGGCGAGGAGTCCGGCGACCGGGACCACACCGAGGGACAGCGCCGCGAGCTCGCCGTCCTTCTCGTAGCGCCGCGCGACCTTGCCGGCCGACAGCAGGGAGTCGATGCGGCCGGCGCCGATCTCGTCCGCACGGGACAGCACGGCCACGGCGTTGACCGTCTGTGAAGCCCCTGCCGCGGTGTCGCGGAAAGACTCCAGGAACTTGAGGTCGGACGCGTGCATATGGCGCATGAGGTACACGATCGCGTCGGCCGACGACGGCTCGGTCTCGGGAACGAGGAAGTCCGTGGAGCGGGCCGATACGTCCTTCGAGAGCGATGCAATGCCGGGCGTGTCGATGAGGATGAGATTGCGCAGCCCGGTCGACGGCCACCCCACATCGATCCAGGCCGTCTCGTCCGGCGAGATGTCGCCGAGCTCGAGGACGAGGCGGCCCTCTTCGCGACGGATCGGCATGCGCCGCGGCGGCCCGTCGTGGGGGTGGAGCGTGATGGTGGGCGTCGCCGAGTACCGATACCACGTGACCACCCGGGTGCACTCGCCGGCGTCGGTCGGCGCGAGCCGCTCGCCCAGCATCGCGTTCAGGAGTGTGGACTTCCCGGCCTTCACCATCCCCGCGATGGCCAGACGCAGCGGCTCCCGCAGCCGCCGATCCAGGTCGGACAGCACGTCCATGGCCGCGGGGTCATCGATATAGAGCTCCGAAGCGGCGCGGATCAGGGCGGCCGTATCGTCTTGGGTGGTGGTCCTCACCGCTTCGCCGCCTCCAGGGCCCGCGCCGGGGGCAGCGCGGGGATCCTGGCCCTGAGCGCCTCGAGCTGCTGCACCTGGGCGTTCAGCTCCTTCACCCGCTTCTCGCTCTCTCCGGCATAGGTGCCGGCCGCCTGCTTGGCGGCGAGCACCGCATCGGACAAGGAGCGGTGGATCTCATCGGCCATGCTGCCGAAGTGGTCGCGCGCCGCCCGCTGGACGAGGCGCAGGCGGTCCTTCAGCTGCTTGCCCACCTGGAACTGCACCTCATCGAGGTACTTGCGGACGAGCGACTTCGCCTCGAACCGCCGGCGGGACAGCCGCGAGCTCATGTCTTCGCGATACGCCCGGCGGCCGACGAGCACGCCGGCGAGGAGTGAGAGCGGGTTGATGAGGGTCAAGCCGATGAGGCCGGTCGCGAGGCCCACCATGAGCACGCCGCCATACGAGCCGCGGACGCCGATGAAGATCTTCTCGGCTGCGCCCATCTGACGATGGCCGAGGTCGGACAGACCCTCGACCGGGTCCAGCACGCCCTCGGTGTCGCCCACGTCGATGAGCGGGAGGCCGGCTTCACCTTCGCTGAACAGCTCGGCGACCTCCTCCGACAGCCACCGTGAGCGCTCGTCGGTCCACACGAACGTCTCCGAGACTGCCGCCGACACCCGCTGGTCGAGCCATTCGGTGATCTGGTCCCAGATGGGGCCGGGGTCGCCCTCGTCGATCGCATCCTCGGCCTCGCGCTGCACCTTGCGGAGTCGATCACGGAGGTCGTGCTCCATGTCGGAGATGAGGTCGGCGACGCCGTCGTTGAGGGTGATCTGCCACTTGGACGAGCGACCGCGGAAGTCGTCCGCGCGCGCCTTGGCATCTTCGAGCTGCGCGATGAGCCTCGGGGTGTCCTCCGGGTGGAGGATCGCCTCCAGCTCGGAGGTGAGCGACATCTTCAGCTGTTCGACCACCGACACCAGATCGTGCACGGCGCTGCGCGCATGGATGATCTCCGCGCGGCCGAGCACCTCCTGCCGGAGGTGCGCCACGAGCGCGGGGAATCCGGACTCGCTGTTGAGCTCGCGGTCCTGCTCCTCGGCCGCGATGAGGCGCAGATCGCTGGAGACCGCGAAGATCGGGACGTCCCCGATGTCGCCGAGATGCGCGCGATCGATGCGCTCGATGTCGCGCCACTGCGGGTACATGTCGGTCTTCGCGAGCACGGCGGCCACGTTGGGCGACACGCGCATGGCGTGCTTGAGGAACTGCACCTCGGGCTCGGTGTACTCCTGCGAGGCATCGGACACCAGCAGGACGGCATGCGCCGATGACAGCGCCGCCAGAGTGGCGAGGGCGTTCGTCGAGTCGAGGCCTCCGACACCGGGTGAATCCACCAGTCGGAGTCCGCCCTTGAGCAGTTCGCGAGGGAGCACGACCTCGGCGGCGACGACTCTGCGCTCGTTGGCGGGGTTGCCGCGCTCCGACACGAACTGTGCGATGTCTTCCAGCGCGATCTGCTGACGGACCGGCGCTTCGGACTCGTTCGCGGACTGCAGGGTCACCCATGCGTCGGGGGTTGCCGCATAGCCGACCGAGGTCGGCACGCTCGTGGCCACGTCATCGTCGACGGGGCACACCGGGGCGTTCACGAGGGCGTTGATGAGCTTGCTCTTGCCCTGCTTGAACTCGCCGACGACGATGACCCGCACGTTGGGGTCCTGCAGTCGTTCGTGGGTGTGCTCCAGCCGCCGCGCCAGGTCCGCGCGCCCCGTCGATGAGGCGAGCTGACCGACGTTGTCGACGATCGTGACGAGCGCCTTGCTCGTCGAACGCTCCACCGCGGACGGCACCGCCGGCTCGGCATCCTCCCGGCTCGGCTTGTTGACGACTACAGCTTCAGACACGTGTGTCCCCCTCGACGCATGTCCCCCGCATCACGCTACGGCATCCGAGCGGCCTCGGGGTTGCGGACCGGGCGATCGATCCGCATCGCAAACTGGTCTTGCCCGGCCGCCTCGAGAGAGGCGACCGGGCAAGGGTAGAGAGGGATCAGAGGTCGATGAGGTTGTCGCCTGCGACGTCCCCACCAGGGCTGAAGTAGTTGCCGCTGTTCTCCCACTCGAAGTCGTTCTCGACCTCGGTGTTGAACTCCTCGTTGAAGGCGTCCTCGATCTCGACCTCGACGTTGGTGTTGTCCGAGTAGTCGTTGAACGAGTCGTCGATCTCGACCTCGAACTCGTTCCACTCGTTGGTCGAGTTGTCCTGGAACGAGTCGTTGATGTGGGTCTCGATCCAGGTGTTGCCGATCGAGACGTCGCCGACCTCGGTGTTGGTCCACGAGTTGTCGACGGTCGCGTCGTCGCCCGCGGCAGCTCCGGCGTCACCCGAGTTGACGACGGCCTCCTGGCCGAACCCCTGGTTGACGTCGTCGCCGGCCACGATGGACTGGCTCACCGACTGGTCGACGACCGTCGCACGGTTGTCGAGCTCGAGGTGAAGGGCACCCGCACCCGCAGCCGCAGCCGCAGCGCCGCCGCCCAGGACGCCGCCGATGCTGAGGTCGCCGCCGACGCCGGTGTTGTACTGGCGCACGCCGACGGTGACGGAGTCGTCGTTGAGCGTGGTCTCGTTGAAAGAGTCCGTGATGTCGACGTCGATGTCGGTCTCGTTGTACGAGTCCTCGTTGCCGACGTCTTCGACGTCGACGTCGGTCTCGTTGTACGAGTCCTCGTTGCCCGAGTCCTCGATGTCGACGTCGGTCTCGTTGCCCGAGTCTTCGATGTCGACGTCGGTGTCGTTGTACGAGTCCTCGTTGCCCGAGTCCTCGATGTCGACCTCGAGGTCGTTCTCGGTCGAGTTGTCGGTGTTGCCCGAGAAGTTGCCGTTGCCGGAGTCGTCGATGTCGGTGGCGTCGCCACCCACGTTGTCGGAGAAGTTGCCGTTGCCGGAGTCCTCGACGTCGACGTCGGTGTTGCCGATCTCGTTGTCGGAAGCGATGTCGTTGCCGACGGCGCTGTTCACGTTGTTGTCGTCGTTGCCGACCGCACTGTTGACGTTGTTGTCCTCGACGTCGACGTCCGTGTCGTTGCCGACCACGTTTCCGTCGTTGCCGACAACGTTGTCCTCGACCTCGACGTCGGTGTTCCCGACCTCGTTGTTGGAGAGGACGTCTTCGATGTTCGTCTGAACACCCAGCACGTTGGTGTTGTCGTCAGCCATGATTGATCCTTTTCTCGCTGAGCCAGGGTGGCGGTGTATGAAGAGTCTCTTCCCAGGCGGTCGCGGCCACATCCGGAGGTTCCCCGCACTTCCCCCCTCCGTGGAGGGGGATCCGGTCGGGGGTTTCGGGGATGCACCCCGGGGTACCCCCGTAGGCTCGGCGGGTGGAACTCTCCGAATTCGAGGCGCTCCTGACGCCCGAGGGACTCCGGCTGCTCGACGCCATGCCGCCGGTCGACTCGTCCGACGACGTCGCGCGGGCGGTGACCCGGCTGCGCCGCGACGGCCACTCCCCCGATCTCGTCTCCGCCGTGGTCGGGCAGGCCCGCCTTCGCACGCGCGGGCGCGCGAAGTTCGGTGATCTCGCCGAGCGGATGCTGTTCACCCGGGCGGGTCTCGAACAGGCGACGCGCCTGTCCATCGCCGCCCGCCATGCCGCGCGGTTCCGCGACACCGGCTTCACGCACATCGCCGATCTCGGCTGCGGCATCGGGGGCGACGCCCTCGGTCTCGCCGGGCTCGGGCTGCGTGTCACCGCCGTCGACGCGGACGAGGTCACCGCCGGCATCGCCGCATACAACCTCGCCCCGTTCGGCAGCGACGTAGAGGTGCGCCTCGGCACGGCCGAGACCACCGACCTCGACGGCATCGACGCCGTCTGGCTCGACCCCGCGCGGCGCACGGCCGGGCACACCGAGACCGCCCGCACCCGGCCGGCGGACTGGTCACCGTCGCTGGAGTGGGTCTTCGACCTCGCGCGACACATGCCCGTCGGCGTCAAACTCGGTCCCGGCCTCGATCGTGAGGTCATCCCCGACGACGTCGAGGCGCAGTGGGTGAGCGCGGACGGCTCGACGGTCGAGCTCGTGCTGTGGTCGGGCGCGCTGGCTCGCGAGGGCGTGCGGCGAGCGGCGCTCGTCATCCGCGATGACAGGGCGCACGAGCTGACGGCGGAGACGGATGCCGCGGACGAGCCCGCTCGCGAGCTCGGTGCCTACGTGCACGAGCCCGACGGCGCCGTCATCCGCGCACGGCTCATCGGCGAGGTCGCCCGGAGCCTCGAGGCCGGCATGCTCGACGAGCACATCGCGTACCTCACGTCCGATGCCGCCCTCACCTCACCGTTCGTGTCGACGTTCCGCGTGCGGGAAGTGCTGCCGGCGGAGGTGAAGGCGCTCGGCAAGGCCCTCCGCGAGCGCGACATCGGGCGTCTGGAGATCAAGAAGCGCGGGGTGGATGTCGATCCCTCGGCTTTGCGTACCCGCTTGAAGCTCCGCGGGTCGGCGTCGGCCACGCTGCTGCTCACGCGCATCGGCAACCGGCGCACCGCGATCCTCGCCGACCGGGTCTGAGCCAGCCCCGCTGCTGGCGGTCCGCGATGTCCGGACATCACGGGTTCAGGATGCCGGAACTCGGGCGACTTCTGGACCGCGTCGCAGCCGGCTCCCGCGCGGCGCCGCGCGTCAGCGCGGTCCGGACATCGCAGGTTCAGGATGCCGGACCTCCGGGACTTCTGGACCGCGTCGCAGCCGGCTCCCGCGCGGCGCGTCCGCGCCGTCCGGACATCGCAGGTTCAGGACCCCGGAACTCCGGCGACTTCTGGACCGCGTCGCAGCCGGCTCCCGCGCGGCGCGTCCGCGATGTCCGGACATCACGGGTTCAGGGTGCCGGAACTCGGGCGACTTCTGGACCGGACGACCGGTCGGCCAGCAGTGGGCACCGCGAGGTCACCGATCGACGTGGTGACGCACCACGCGCACCCGGGGCGCACTTCGCACCCATACGCGCGACGCGCGGGCTTTGCGCTGAACCGCGTCAGCCGATGAGGTTCGCCCGCATCGCGGTGTAGAGCAGCCAGCCTGCGCTGTAGAGGATCGACAGCCCGCCGAGGGTGATCGCCCACACCGCGAGCGCGCGATTCTCGAGCGGACGACGCAGCGCCAGGATCGCGCAGACCACGGCCACCAGCCCGATGGGGAAGCCCCAGCCGACGAACAGCGAAACGAGGAGGCCGACGACGGCGAAGGCGAGTGCCCAGCCTGCCAGGCCGCGGTGGAACGCGGAGTCGGTCGCGTGCCACGACGTGTCGTCGGGCGTGAAATCCCCGCCCGGCTCGGCGGGAGCGGTCTCCACGGTGACGGCGACCGGTGCCGTGGGCAGCCGCTGGAACCCTCCGCGGTGCGCCCCTGGGAGTGGCGAGGCGTCCTGCGCGAGATCGACGTCGGGCGAGACCGACGTCACGGTCGGACCGGCCGGTCGCGCGGGAGGCGCCGGGATCGGTGCCGGTTCGCTTGCGCCGATCGTGGGCCGGGCCGCGGCTGCCGGCGACTCGGTAGCGGCCGACGCCGGGTCGGTCGTCACTGCCGCCGGTTCAGGCGCCGCCGGCGCCGCGTCGGTCGCCGCTGCTGCCGGATCGGTCGCCGCCGCCGGCGCCGCGTCGGTCGTCACTGCCGCCGGTTCAGGCGCCGCCGGCGCCGCGTCGGTCGCGGCTGCTGCCGGATCGGTCGTCGCCGCCGGCGCCGCGTCGGTCGCCGCTGCCGCGGGGTCTGTCGTCGCCGGCTCAGTCTCGACCTCCGCACGGCCGCTCGTCGGGCCAGCGGGCTCGGTCTCGTCCGCAGGCGGGTCGCTCGTCTTCGCGGCCGGCCGAGGCGGGGCGGCGGGGGCCGGCTCGGTGGTTTCGGCGGGCGGCGGCGTGGTCGCCGCGCCGGGCAGGACGGGCTCAGGCGTGACGTCGTCGCCGGGCGGCGGCATCCGTTCGTCCGTCATGCCGATTCCGCGACCTGGATCTCGGTGACGGGCAGCGTCGAGTCGGCGCCGAACTCGAGGGTCGAGGGCGCACGCCCCGCCATGATGAGCTCGGAAGTCAGCGCGGCGATCATCGCGCCGTTGTCGGTGCAGAGCGACAGGGGCGGAATCCGCACCGTGACACCCTCGGCCACGGCGCGTTCGAGCGCCACCTCGCGCAGGCGACGGTTGGCGATGACGCCGCCGCCGAGCAGCAGGCGCGGCACGTCGTGGTCGCGGCACGCGGCGAGCGCCTTGGTCACGAGCACGTCGACGACGGCTTCGCGGAAGCTCGCCGCGACGTCCGCGACCGGAACCGGCTCGCCCGCAGCCTCGCGCTGCTCGACCCAGCGGGCCACGGCCGTCTTCAGCCCCGAGAACGAGAAGTCGTAGCGATGCCCTGCCATGTCGGACGCCCGCGACAGCCCGCGGGGGAACGGGATCGCCTTCGGATCTCCGGATGCCGCGGCCCGGTCGATCTCGGGCCCTCCGGGATACGGCAGCCCGAGCAGCCGCGCGACCTTGTCGAACGCCTCGCCGGCCGCGTCGTCCATCGTCTCGCCGAGGAGCTCGACGTCGGTGGTGAGGTCACGCACGAGGAGCAGCGACGTGTGCCCGCCGCTGACCAGGAGCGCGACCGTCGGATACTCCAACGGGGGCGCCTCAGCATCGAGGACGTCGGCCGCGATGTGACCGACGAGGTGGTTCACGGCGTAGAGCGGCTTCTCGAGCGACACAGCGAGCGCCTTCGCCGCGCCGACCCCGACCATGAGCGCCCCGGCGAGCCCTGGACCGCTCGTCACGGCGACGGCGTCGAGGTCGGCGAGCGCGACGCCTGACTCGGTCAGCGCCGCCTCGATCGAGGGCTGCAGCGCCTCGAGGTGCGCGCGGGCGGCGACCTCCGGCACGACGCCGCCGTAGCGGGCGTGTTCGTCCATCGAGCTCGCGATCGTGTTCGACAGCAGCGTGCGACCGCGGACGATCCCGATGCCGGTCTCGTCGCAGCTCGTCTCGATGCCGAGCACCAGCGGTTCGGCCCGGTTCACGTGCACACTCCTCCTGCAGAACTCCACGGATCCGCGTCGGTCGCCGCGGCCTCGCCGACGCTGAGAGCGGCCGACGAGCGAATCCGTGGAGTTTCGCCGGCGCGCTGAGAGGCCCAGGCCCGCACGTCGAGCTTCATCACCACGGCGTCGACGTCATCAGGCTGGTAGTACCGCGGCTTCCGGCCGATCTCGGCGAACCCCTCCGACGCGTACAGCTTCTGGGCCACGGGGTTGTCGGCGCGCACCTCGAGGAAGACGTGGGCGACCTCCCGGTGTGCGGCCTCGTCGAGCAGCGTGCGCAGGAGCGACCGCCCCCGGCCGCGGCCGCGCGAGACATCGGCGATGGCGATGGTCTGGATGTCGGCATCCTTCGCCCCGGCGACCGCGCGCAGTCCCGCGTAGCCGACGAGGCGGCCGGCCTCGTCGTCGACGACATACCAGCCGTGCGGCGACACGAGCTCTTCGCGCATCATCGCCTCCGACCACGCGTCGGTCGGGAACGACGCGCGCTCGAGCGTCATGATGGCGGCGAGGTCGCCGGCGGTGGCCCTGCGGATGCTCATGCCTCATCCCGCTGCTGTTGGTAGGCCTGTCGCTCGGCCGACACCGGCGTGCGCTGCTCCCCCGGCGTGCCCGACGCGAGCGGGTTCACCCGCTTCGGGGCGTGGGGCAGGGTGACGTCGGGTGACCGCAGGTAGAGCGCGTCGGCGTGGCTGATCGTCCGCCCGGCCGAGAGGGCGCGAGCCGCGGCGAGGGCGAGCATCGCCGCGGGGATGTGGTCGGCGTCGCGGCGTTTCGCCTCGGCGTGTGCGAGCGCGGCCTCGAGCTCGTCGCGGGGAACGAGTGCGGGCTCGGCCACCCGGATGGGCAGGCCGTCGTCGTCGATCCCTCGGTACAGCGTGTACGCGAATTCACGCCGGCGTGCGTCCGTCACCACCGCGAACGTCTCTGCCGCTCCGTCGTCGACGTCGCCGACGAATCCCCAGTCGGCCGTGAGCGCGCTGTGCAGCAGCAGCTCGAGCGCGACGGCGTCGTGGCTCACGACGGGCACGACGGGCAGGCCACGCCCGAGGGCGAATGTGCGTGCCGCGGCGATGCCGACGCGCAGCCCGGTGAACGGGCCGGGTCCCATTCCGGCGGCGACATGCGTGATGTCGGAAGGGGTGACGGATGCCTCGGCCATCGCCCGCTCGAGCAGCGTGCCGATGACCTCGGCGTGGCCGCGGGGGTCGAGGCTCCGGACCTCGGAGCGGATGACGCCGTCGGGCTCGACGACCGCCACTGCGGAGCCGAGCGACGTGTCGATGCCGAGGATCACCCTTCCAGGGTAGTCGGCGCCCTGCGTCCCTCGGCCGGCACCCCGGCGCCTGGGATCGCGAAAGGGTATGTCTCCGCACGCGGGGCGGCGCTCGCGGTGTGAGGAGACATACCCTGTCGCGATTCCCGGCCGCGAGGAAGCGGATCCGGCGCAGAACTACGGGTGCCGGGCGATCTTGACGAGCCGGGGCGCATCGGCGTCCAGCTCTGCCTCGTGCGCAACGCCGTAGCAGGCGTCGTCCTGTCCCCGTCCGTGCCACTCCCGCTCGAGCTCGACGTCCCACCAGTGGTCTCGGATGCCGTCGACCAGGCCCCGGCCCCACTCCACGATGACGACCGAGGCGTCGAAGTCGATGTCGAGGTCGTCCAGCTCAGCGGCCGAGCCCAGCCGGTACGCGTCGACGTGCACGAGCGGCGCACCGCCGATCAACGACGGATGGGTCCGGGCGAGCACGAACGTGGGGCTCTGGATCGGGCCCCGCACGCCCAGCCCGCGCCCGATGCCGCGGGTGAGGGTGGTCTTGCCGGCACCGAGCGGGCCGGTGAGCACCACCATGTCGCCGGGGCGCAGCATCCGTCCCATCTCCTCGCCGAGCGCCTCCATGGCCTCGGGCGACGAGATCTCCCGCGTGCCGACGAGTGCGTCGATTCCCTGAGTCACGGTCTTCGAGGTTGCGGTGTCCACGCTCGGTTCAACAACGGGCGTGTCGTCGGCGTTCCCGCTCATTCCGCTACCTGCCGGCGGGCGACCCGGGGGCCGACGCGCGTGACGATCTCGTAGTTGATCGTGCCCGCGGCATCCGCCCACTCCGTCGCGTCCGGAGCGCCGAGCGTCGGATCGCCGAACAGCACGACCTCGTCGCCGACGGCGACGGGAGCGTCGCCCACGTCGACGACGAACTGGTCCATCGCGATGCGGCCGGCGACCGTGAACCGGCGGCCGCCGATCGACACCGGTCCCGCGCCCGAGGCCTGTCGCGGAACGCCGTCGGCATAGCCGAGCGGCACGAGGGCGAGGGTCGTGTCGCGCTCGGCGCGGTAGTCGTAGCCGTACGACACCCCCTTGCCGGCGGGCACGCGCCGTACCGCGGCGACCGCGCCGCGCAGCGTCATCGCCGGTCGGAGGCCCAGGTCGGCCGAGGTGCGGTCGGCGAACGGCGACAGTCCGTACAGGCCGATGCCGATGCGCACGCAGCCGAGGCGCGACTCGGGCAGGTCGATGGCCGCGTGGGTCGCGGCCAGGTGCCGCAGCGGCGGCGCGAGGCCGAGGGTGGCGGCGATGCCGATGCCCTCCTCGAAGGCGCGCAGCGCGGCCCGGTCGTCCTCGACCGAGGCGTTCGAGAGGTGGCTGAACAGGGCGATGACGCGCACCCGCCCGATCCGCTCGAGCCGCGCCGCCTCGGCGAACACGACGCGAGAGTCCTCGGGCGCGATGCCGTTGCGCGACAGCCCGGTCTCGAGTTTGAGGTGCACTCCGACGGGACGATCGGCGGATGCCGCAGCCGCCGCCTGCTGCAGCTGCTCGAGGCTCGAGATGCCGAGCTCGATCCCGCGTGCGGCCGCCTCGGCGAAGTCGGCGCCGGGGGCGTGCAGCCACGCGACGATCGGCGCATCGATGCCGGCCCGGCGGAGGGCGAGTGCCTCGGTGATGTCCGAGACTCCCAGGCGCGTGGCGCCGCCCGCGAGGGCCGCGAGCGCCGAGCGCACCGCGCCGTGCCCGTACCCGTCGGCCTTGACGACGGCGATGATCTCGGACTCGGTGAGCCGGCGGAGGTGACGCACGTTGTCCGCGATGGCGCCGACGTCGACGACGGCCTCGCGCAGCGCGCCGCCGGGGAGGCGGCTCATGCGGCCCCCTCCGCGGTCGGGGCGGCCGCACTCACCGAGCGCCGAGACAGGGGATCCGCGCCGACACCGATGACGTCGCCCTCGGTCTCGGCGCGATTCCCCTGGTTCGGCGAGACCGGGGATTCCGGCGCCGCCTCGGCGATCACGTACGCGGTCGCGAGGCCGGCGTCGTGCGACATCGAGAGGTGCAGCGCGGTGATCCCGCGCTCCGCGATGACGGCGGCCGTCGAACCTGTCAATGAGAAATGCGGGCGACCGGATGCCTCGGACGCGATCTCGATCTCGGTCCAGTGCACGCCGTCCGAGCCGCCGAGGGCCTTGATGAGCGCCTCCTTCGCCGCGTACCGCGCGGCGAGCGAGTGCGGCTTCAACCGGCGTTCCGCGTCGGAGAAGAGCCGCTCGACGAGCCGCGGTGTGCGCTCGATGGTCCGCTCGAACCGCGGGATGTCGACGAGGTCGACACCGATTCCGACGATCACGTGAACCTCCTGCCGCGCCGCGCGCGCGGCATCCGTCAGACTATCGCGCCCCGATTCCCGGTCCTCGAGCGGGCCGGTGAAACAACCCGCCCCCGCTCGCTCAACGACCGACAGGCCTTATTCCACAGTGACGGACTTGGCGAGGTTGCGCGGCTGGTCGACGTCGAGGCCCTTGGCCGTGGCGAGGCCCATCGCGAAGATGTGCAGCGGCACGACGGCCAGGAGCGGCTCGAAGAACGGGCCCGCGAGGGGGATGCGCAGCACCTCGTCGGCCTTGGGAAGCACCGCGGCGTCGCCCTCCTCCGCGATCGCGATCACGCGGGCGCCGCGGGCGCGGATCTCCTCGATGCTCGAGATGACCTTCTTGTGCATCTCGGCCGACTTGCGCGGCGACGGCACGACGACGAACACGGGCTGGCCGGGCTCGATGAGGGCGATGGGTCCGTGCTTGAGCTCGCCGGCGGCGAAGCCCTCGGCGTGGATGTACGCCAGCTCCTTGAGCTTGAGCGCGCCTTCGAGGGCGATCGGGTAGCCGACGTGGCGACCGAGGAACAGCACCGAGCGCGTGTCGGCCATCCAGTGCGCCAACTGCTCGATGCGGGGCTGCTCGCGCTCGAGGATCTGCGCGATCTTGCCCGGAATCGCCTCGAGCTCGCGCACGTGGTCGGCGGCATCCGTGGCGGCGATCGCCCCGCGGATGCGGCCCACGTGCAGGCCCAGCAGATACAGCGCGGTGATCTGCGCGACGAACGCCTTGGTCGAGGCGACCGCCACCTCGGGGCCCGCGTGGGTGTAGACGATCGCGTCGGACTCGCGCGGGATGGTCGCGCCCTGGGTGTTGCAGATCGACAGGGTCTTCGCGCCGCGCTCGCGCGCGTACTTGACGGCCATGAGCGTGTCCATGGTCTCGCCCGACTGGCTGATCGACACGACCAGCGTGTCGGGTCCGATCACCGGGTCCCGGTAGCGGAACTCGTGCGCGAGCTCGACGTCGACCGGGATGCGGGTCCACTGCTCGATCGCGTACTTGCCGACCTGGCCGGCGTACGCCGCCGTGCCGCACGCGATCACGATGATGCGCGAGATGCCGAGGAAGAGCTCGTCCAGGCCGTCGAGCTCGGGGATGACGACCTGGCCGTCGCGCACACGCCCGCGCAGCGTGTTGGCGACGGCGTCCGGCTCTTCCGAGACCTCCTTGGCCATGAACGACGACCAGCCCCCCTTCTCGGCGGCGGCGGCATCCCAGGTGACTTCGAACGGCTCGACCTCGACCGGGTTGCCCGCGAAGTCGGTGACCTCGACGCCGGAGGGCGTGATCGCGACGATCTGGTCCTGCCCGATGGCGAGCGCGTTGCGGGTGTGCTCGACGAACGCCGCGACGTCGGAGCCGAGGAAGTTCTCACCCTCGCCGAGCCCGATGACGAGCGGCGAGTTGCGGCGCGCGCCGACGACGAGCCCCGGTTGGTCCTGGTGCATCGCGAGCAGCGTGAAGGCACCCTCCAGGCGCGAGACGACGGCGCGGAAGGCCAGGACGAGATCGCCGGTGCGGTCGTACTCACGGCCGAGCAGCACGGCGGCGACCTCGGTGTCGGTCTCGCTGCGGAAGGTGAAGCCGTCGGCGAGCAGCTCATCCTTGAGCTCACCGAAGTTCTCGATGATGCCGTTGTGGATGACGGCGAGCTTGTCGTCGTCGGCGAGGTGCGGGTGCGCGTTGCCGTCGGTCGGGCCGCCGTGGGTCGCCCAGCGGGTGTGGCCGATGCCGGTGGTGCCGTCGGCGAGCGGCCGGGCGGCGAGGTCGTCGCGCAGCACCTGCAGCTTGCCCGCGCGCTTGCGCATGCCCAGGCTCCCGTCGCCGTCGATCACGGCGATGCCGGCGGAGTCGTAGCCGCGGTATTCGAGACGCGAGAGCCCCGAGATCAGCACGGCCTGGCTCGGCCGCGGGCCCACGTATCCGACGATTCCACACATGCCGACAATGGTAGGCGGGGGCTTTCGCAAGGAGCCTTTACGAACCCGTCACCCCGCCGTCTCTGCGGTCCCGCATCAGCCGGTCGGCCGCCGCGTGCGGTCGAACCTCAGTCCGCTCTCCCCCTCCCCGGCTGCGGGACGCACGTGCCGGCCGATCCACTGGACCCATGATCCGTCGGCCCGGCGCGCCAGGCGCGGCACCCGCTGCACCCGCACGCCCTGACGCGGCACTTCGCCCGCGAAGATGATCCGCTGCTCCTCCTCGGACAGCAGCACTCCCGCCGGCTGCACGGTGTCGTCGCCCCGATCCAGGTCCGCCCGCTGGAGCACGACGCCTCGTTCGTCCACGCGCGCCACGTAGGGGAACCAGTTCCCGGGAACGAACGTGACCAGCTCGTAGCCCAGCACCTGATCGGCGGGCTCGTCGCCCGGGTCGATAGGCGGGAGCCCCCGTGCCGACGGCGGCACCACCGGAGACGGATCTCCCGAAGGCGCGGGCACGGTCTGCTCGATCGCCCACACGAGATTCGCGGTCTCGTCCCGCAGGAAGCGCACATCCTCGACCGGGGCGCCCACGAGCGCGCTGGCCGGCGCCGGCGGCACCAGCACGCCCGCGACCTCGGCGCGCTGACCCGGCCCGTCACGGCGGGATTCGGTGACGGTGAACATGCGCCACGGTGCCGAGAACCGGCCGCCTGGCACCTCTGAGGGCTGCTCGTCGGCGAACCACAGCGAGCCGAACGTATCGCGCCACGTCACGCGCTCGACGCGCAGCACTCCGCCGGGCGGGCAGTCGACCGGAAGTACGAGCCAGTCGTCCCCCGTGACCAGGGCGGCCTCCACGACGAGCACGCGAGCGAGTTCGTGCGGGTCCGCCCAGACTTGGCCGAGGTCGAGATCGGCATCCTCGAACTCCCAGAAGCGCGAGGTCGGCATCCCGGGGAACGTCAGCTGCGATGCGAGCAGATGACGGGTGATCGGGACGGATGCCGCGTCCCCGGCGTCGGGCGGATCCCGGTCCGGCTCGAGGTCGAACGCCGCCCATCCGATCTCACCGCCGCCGTGCGCGGGGGCGTGCAGCACTGCACTGGTCGTCGAGACGGCGAACTCGTACTCGAGGCGACCGGGCAGCCAGCTCGACGGCGCCGCGGCGGGCGCGACCTCCGCCGCATACCAGGCGAGCCACTCGTCGACGGCGTCCATGGCGCGGCGCCGTCGCGCCGGCCCCGGCCGCAGCGCGGCCGTGAACCAGGCGGGCGCACCCGCCGAGAAGGCCGCCGCGACGCGGGCAGCGTCGAGCGCGGCACCCGCGAGCACCCCGTGGATGCCCGACCAGTCCCCCGCCGGCTCGGCCTCGGGGTCGGCCGGTGACGGCGCACGCTCGACTCCGCACCTCTCGATGAGGGCAGCCACCGCGGCCACCTCGCCCAGCTCGGCCAGCGCGTCCTGCAGCGCCCACGCCACCGCGGCAGCCGCGCGCGGCGGGAGCGCGCCCTCCGGCTCGTCCTCGACGAGGGGCTCCAGCAGTTCTCCGTCGCCGAGAGGTCGCCATCCCGCCCCGTCGCCCGCGAACGGGCCGGGGTGCCACGCGACGAGCGGATCGAACCGTGCCTCGACGGTCACGGCCAGCGGCGTGCCGGTGTCCTCGCCGGCGAGCTCGCCGAGCTGCCACTGCCGCGCGAGCATCCACAGCGGATCCCACACCTGAGCCATCAGTCCCAGCGCGGGGTCTCCGCTGACCGGGTTGGGCTCGATCCTCGTCGTGAACGGCCGGATCGAACCGCGTCCGGGGAACGGGACCGCTCGGAAGAGGCCGGCCATCGTCAGGCTCCTCTCGTGAACGTCGCGACGATGCTCTGCGGCGAGAGGAGCAGCTGCGGGTCCACCACGTGCTCGTCGATCAGCGACCAGTGGTGCACGCCGATGGCGGGCAGGATCTCGCCGAGACCCGGCACGTCGGCCGGCGTCGCGAGTCGCATGCGCAGCAGCAGGCGCACCTCGTCGAAGACGGCGTGCACGCGCTCCTCGGTCCACCCGGCGCCGTCCGGTGACACCGCGAGCAGCAGGGCCTGCGGCGCGCGGGCACCCGGAGCGTTGGCGTGCACGGCGAGGCCCGTCGACACCAGATGCTCGCGCGTGGGCGGCTCGGTCGCGTCGTCGACCGTGCGCAGGGCAGGGCGGTGCTCGGTCCACTGGTCGATCACGAACCCGGCGATCGTGGCCGTCGCCTCGAACCGCGCGGTCGGCTCGAAGACGAGGGCGGTGACCGGCTCCGACGGCGGTTCGGCATCGCCGATCCATCTGTCGGCCCCGAACACGGCCGCGCGGACGGTTGCGCCGCGCCCTGTCGCACGGCGCAGGGCTGCCAGGGTGGCGTACGCCCCGACGGCGGGGCGCACGGTCGACAGGCGTGCGATCCACTTCCGCACGCCGAGTCCGTCGGCGATCGGCAGCAGCGCGCCAGCGAGCTCCGGGGCGGCGGTCGGGTCGAGCTGCGCGACGGCCGGCACGCCGCCCACGAGCTCGCCGAGCGCTTCGCGCGGCGGTGCGGTTGCCGCTGCCGCCAGTCGGCTCGCCAGCAGGCCGTCCAGGCCGGCGACGTACCCCCTGAGCATCTCCAGCTCTTCCACTGTCGTGCCGGCGAGCGTCGCGGGGTCGGTGCCGTCGCCGATCCCGACGAGTGCCAGGGCGTCGGCACGACGGAGGAGCCCCGTCCGGTCGGTGGGCAGATCACCCACGAGGGATGAGAGGTCGTCTCGAGCCTGCTGCGCCCGCGCCGCGAGGTCGGTCTCGTCCACGGCGAAGGCCGGTGCGACGGAGCCGCCGCCGGCGACGAGGTCACCCGGCTCGAGCGGCCGCGCCGCCGTCAGCACGGCCCGTGCGGCCGTCGCGAGCTCCCACGCGTCACCGAGGCTGATGCGACCGTCGCGCAGCCCCTCGCGGCCGGTCGGCGGCTCGGCGGGAAGCGAAGGTCTCACGCGCCGGCACCGGGCCCAGAATCGGGCCAGACCGTCGACGCTGCCGTCGGCGGCGAGCACCAGGTCGAGGGCACCGAGGCGGAGAATGGAGAGGTGGGTGGCGGTGCCGTTCGGTCGCACCTGCACCGCGATCCGGTCGGCACGCCCGAGCACGTCACGACACCACGCTTCGAGCAGGGGGTGAGCACGAGAGCGGATGCCGGGGACCCACCCCTGCCCCTGCTGCATACCGCTCGCGGCGCCGCCGCCCAGCACCGCCACGCGCGACGTGACACCGTGCCGCTCGACCGGCGAGCGCGGCACGTCGGGCTCCTCGGGCAGGGTGTCGCCCGACATCGCGTTCATCGCGGCGGTCGCACGCGCCGCGTCGCCTCCGGCCAGCTGATGAACGCCCTCCGCGAGCAGCAGATCGGCGACGGCGTCGGCCACCTCGTCGAGCCGCGCGATGAGCGACTGCACGACGGCCACCTCGTCAGCGCTCGCGGGGGTCACCCCGGGCCCTGGGCTGGCGAGCCCGCCGGCGACCGCGGACGGCGGCTTCTCGCGCAGCACCACGCCGTCGACCACCGCGCCGGTGTAGGCCAGCGCGTCGCTGCCGGCCGTCGCGGGAGTCTCGCGGCCGACGACGAGCGGAGCGAGGGCGCGCAGGGCGGGCACGAACCGGTTGAGGGAGAGATCGGTCTCGTGCAGCCAGCGCTCGAACCGGTAGCCGAGGAGCGCCCCGAGCTGCTGGCCCTGCCGCATCCCGCGCACGATGTCGATCGCCTCCCGCGATCGAGTGCTGCTGAGGTCGATCTCGAGCGCCTCCGCCGCGCCGTCGCCCGGCGCGTGCGTCAGGCGCGCGCTGCGGAGCACAGCGGCGGTGGCGGCGTGACGGGGCGAAGGCGCCTGCAGCCATCCCACGCCCGGCGAGCGCACGGGCTCGTCGGGGTCCTCGGGCCGCGGCGAGAGCGCGATGTCCTCCAGCCACGCGTACGACGCGACGACGACACCGCGGGGGCGCGAGGCGCGCAGCTGCTCGAGCCGACGCGTCGCGAGCGACGTCGCCCACGCGTCGAGCCGGTGTGACGAGGCGTCCAGCGCCCCGGCGAAGAGCCGTTCGCGGTGCGGCTGATCCAGCCCGGTGAGCCCCGCGACGCCTTGCCGCACCCGAGACGCCGTGTCGAGGGCGAAGAGGTACTCGAGGAGCATCGCGGCGAGCTCACGAACGAGCGACGCCAAGCTGAATGCGGGGAAGAGCCGGTCCGAGAGCGGCGACCGCCGCAGTGCCTCGATGAAGCCCCTCCCCTGGCCGCGAAGCCGCTCCAGCTCTCCGCGCGGTACCTCCGTGGAGGTCATCTCGCCGAAGTCGAAGACATCGGGCCGGGTCACCTGCGACATGAGCGCGTCGAGCCGGATCTCGTCCTCCGAGGCGTCGCGGCCCGGCTGCATCGTCCCGCGCAGTCGTTGGACGAGCGTGTCGCGGAGCTCCGTGCCTGGCCCCGATTGCGGCTCCCGCACGACGATGTCGATCTCCTCGTCGCCGAAGTCCATGCGCCGCATGATCTCCGCGAGCGACGCGCGCGCGGCGGCGAACGAGCTCGCTCGCGCCACGGTCGCGAGCAGCTGCAGCACGCTCTCCTCGAAAGTCTCGTCGGTCGTCTCGGCCAGCACGGCCAGCGCGTCGTCGTCGGTATCGTGCACCAGCGGAAGACCCAGCATGCGCGGCTGCCCGATGTGCGGCACCCCGCGCAGCGCTCCCGGCCTGACGCCGAGTCGCATCTCGAGGTCGCGCGTGACATCGGCGCGTTCCTCTTCGAGACCCGGGGCCGTCCGCCGCAACGACGCGCCGAGGGCGCTGTCGGTGCGCAGGATGCGTCGGACGCGCACGTTGCGGCTCGCCGGCGCGAGCCCGAGGATGCGCGGCAGGGCGCCCGCGAGGTCGCCGCCGGTGACGGTGGGCGGCGCCGCCGCCGACGTCCACGACGGCCAGGCCGCGCGCACCGCGAACGCGACCAGCGCATCCGCTCGCTCCGCCGCCGTGTACTCCGGGGTGACGGTGACGGGGAGCAGGCCGTACGGTTGGCGTCCGGCACGCAGCGTGGGAAGCGGACCGGAAGGACGCACCCAGTCCGCGAGGTGCTCGCGCACGTCCCAGCGATCGAACGCCGACAGGGCACGGGCGGCCACGGCGTCGCGCAGCCATGGTTCCCACGTGACGGGCCACAGCACTTCGGCCATCCGCCTCGGAAGCTCGTCGTCCTCGGCGCCGCCCGCCCAGTCGTCGAAGGCGGCCGGGTCGTCGAGCCCGAGCGCGCGCGCGACGACGGCGCCCCCCGTCGCCGGAACGCCTGCTCCCGGCTCCGTGCCGCTCGCGTGCCACCCGGAGCGCGCGGCCTCGGTGTTGTTGGTCGGCGTTCCCGGGCCGAGCAGCGCCCGATCGCCGTGCGCGCGGAGCGCGGCGAGCACGGCGTCGGATTCGGCATCCGGGTCCGCGCGCCGCAGCCCCGACACGTACAGCCGGTCGATGGTCGCGTCGCCGCCCGCCAGTGTCACCGTGACGGCGAGTCCGCGCTGCACCGCGACGTCGTAGTCGCGCATCCAATCGGCGGCGCCGGCAGCCTCGGACGCGAGCGCCTGCATCGCGAGGGTGCGTTCGCGGAACTCCGCCTCCGCCCGAGCGCGGTCCTCACCCGGCGCGCCGAGATGGCCGAGACGGACGCCGAGGTCGTCGAGCATGACCGGCTCGCCGTCGGCGGCGGACTGCACGTCGCCTTGCCACACGACCACGCGGAACGAGTCCGGAAGCAGCGTCGGCCGTCCGGTCGCCTCGTCGATCGCGATGTCGTCGGGGTAGATGCGCACCCGCAACTCGACGACAGGCTCGCCGTCGCGGATGGCGTGCCGGGACTGGGTCTCCACCCGCACCGGAACGAAAAGCACCGGCACGGTGGGTTCCACATCGCCCCAGGCCTCAGCCATCGTCGTCCTCCCGTTCGGAGAAGATGTCGTCGACCAGCGTCCGCACCCGGAAGCCCACTCGCGCCGGCTTCTGGAACAGCGCCCACGCCACCTTCGCCGAGGTCTCGGGCACGTCGGGGGCGTCGGTCGTGGCCGGGACCGTCGCCGGCAGGTGGCGCCCACCCGACGGCAGCCACCGGTCCCACGCGAGATCGTCGCGCTTCGGGGTGGGAGCACCCGCGGGCGTCGCGGTCTCGTCCAGTCCGAACCGCGGCGCACCGACATGCTCGGCGAGGGTGAACCAGAAGGCGCCCGTCGGGGGCTCCGGCGGCCCGGCGTCGGCCGCGACCGCGGCGACGGCGGTGAGATCGACCGCGACCAGCAGCAGGTTCGGGGCGAGGGCGAGCCGGAAGAGGCTCGGCACGGGGCGTGACACGTACCCGACCGGGTAGTCGGCGTTGGTCGAGGCCGCCACGTTGGCAAGCACGTTCGGGAACCGTCGCACCAGCTCGCCGCGTACGACGAAGACGAGCCTGCCCGCGCGCGCCGGGTCGAGATGTGTTCCCAGCCCACCCGTGCGCATCGTGTGGATGCCGGCAAGGAGGTCGGGCGCCGGCGTCCAGAACCGACGCAGGCTCGTCGCCCGCCCGTCGGTGGGGTACTCGCGCCACACGAGTTCGCGCGCGAACTCGTGGTTGGCCCCGACGAGGAAGCTCTCCACGAAGACCGCGTTGGTCTGCAGCGCGGTCACCATCTCGGGCTCCGGAATCGCCGCGACCCCGGGCATCAGCCACTCGCGGTCGTACCTGCTGAGGGCCTCGTAGAGCGGATGCCGGAACTCCGGCGCCGCCAGCACGTCATCGAGGTCGTCGGGGTCACGGCCGAACAGGCCGGCGAGGCCGGGCAGCCGCGTGCGCGCTCGCCGCGGCAGCGTGAGGAACGGCCGGAGCCGCCCGACGAGGTCGAGGCCGGCGATGTCGAGACGTTCCCGCGGCGGTTCGACGGGCTCGGCGAACTCGCCGGTGAACGCCTCGCCGAAGGACGCGGTGATCTCCTCACTCGGCCGTTCGGCGAGTCCCCGCAGCTCTTCGATCGAGGGCTCGGTCTCGAGCGGGTGCACACCCTCGAAGCCCCGCTCCTCGAGCGCCGTCATCACCGGGGAGAACACACCGGCATCGAGCAGATCTGTGTCGAACGGGTCGGGGTGCGTCGGGTCCACCCCGGCATCGGGGAAGCGCGCCACGCTCGGGGCCGGCAGCGCCCAGGGAGAGTCCGACAGTGCGAGCTTCCAGCCCATGCCGAGGACGGCGGCGATGCCCTCCAGGCGCAGCCGAAGACCGGGCTCGTCCTCGAGCGCCCGTACCTCGTCGGGGGTCGGCAGCGCGTCGATGAGTTCCGTCAACAGCGCGACGGATTCGTCCTCCGCGCCGACATCGCTCAGGAGAGACGCGTCTCCCTCCTCGAGCCGAACCATGAGCTCGCTCGTCTTCCGCGCGTCCGGCGCGGGGACCGGCAGCACCCAGTCGGCGCCCAGCTCGCCGTCGGCGATGAGACGTTCGCTCGCCTGCACCCGCTCCCCGGGAGGGATGAACCGGGCGGTGCGCCCGAGGGGTCGAGCGAGCCGGCGCAGCGCTCCGCCGACCGCGGCATGCGGCAGCGCGCTCGCCGCGACGGTGGCCCGCACCGTGACTCCGCCGAGGTCGACCTGGGCGTGCGCGCGCGCCGTGGCCGCCAGCAGGGCGGGCGGCGGCATCCGTTCGATCGTCCGTCTGTGCAGCGCCGTCGACACGATCCGCGCGAACTGCGCCGCGCGCAGCACCTCGTTCGCCTCGCGCAGGTTCTGCAGCTGCGACCACGCGGCCGCCATGAGCGGCTCCTGGTCCATCTGCACCACCGCGGTGCCGAGCGCGGCTGCGATGCGGTGGGCGGGATCGAGATTGAGCTCGCTGAGCCAGCCGGGCTCGGCCGCATCCGCAGGGAGCGCGTCCGCCAGCAGATGCGCGCCGCCGTAGAGCGGCGGCCCCACCTCGGGGTCGGCCGCGGGATCGGTGCTCGCATCGACGAGCGCACGCAGACGAGTCGTGGCCGCGGCATCCCACCGTCCGTCGTCGGACGGCTCGGGCTCCCCCGACGCAGTGGGCGCGATGAGCGCGCCGTGCACCGGGCGGGGACCGTCCTCGCCGACGACCGTGATCCCGCTCCCCGGCTGCGAAGTGTCCACCCAGCGCCGGCCCAGGCCGTCCGCGGCCGGCACCGGCACGATCGCCCGCGCAAGCTCCTCGAAGCCGCGAGCCTCGCCGGTGGCGAACTCCCAGCGGTCGTAGACCGGGAGGACGACGGTGTCGGGGCCGTTCGGGTCCCACGCCCACGCGAGCGTGCCGATCGGACTCTCGCGCAGTCCCGCGCGCCGGCCCGCATCGAACGTGGGCACGACGAGAGCCGTCCACCGCTCCCGCGGGCGCAGACGCGTCGGGCTCACCAGGCGCGAGAGGTTGAGCTGCGGCGATCCCGACCCCAGATGGCCGGCCAGTGCGGCCGCGTCGTGCCCCTTGCCCGACACCTGCGCGTGCGCCCACGCCCACGCGTCGCCGGGCGGGGGCAGCTCGGCGCGCGGCACTTCGATCGCCGGGGGCAGGTCGGGGCCGGCCGGCGCGAGGTCGCGCACGATGGAGGCGGTGGGCACGACGACGAGACGCAGCCAGGGTGGCAGCCGCCCCGCGGACGGCGCGGCGGGCGTGAACATCCAGGGCAGGTCGGGCGTGTCGAACTCGATGTGGACGAGGTCGCCGGTGGGTGCGTCGCCGGTGCCCGGCTCGGGGTGGCGCCGGATGATCTGCGCGGGATCGACGCCCACCACGTCACCGGGACCGCGCAGCGTGATGGGCTGCGAGACCGTCTCTGTGCCGGCACCATCGGTGAGGGCGAACGACACGTCCACCGTGGTGCGCACGCCCGCGGCGGTCGAGAAGACGGGACGACGGATGCCGGCTGCCGCGCCCGTCCGGTGGTAGGGCAGGAACGTGAAGCTCGCCGCACCCGCATCCTCGGGGGCGATCGCGGCGATCCTGGCCGTGACGTCGAGCACCTTCACGACACGACCACTTTCGTCATCGACGCCAGCCCGCCCAGCGACTGGCTCGCTGTGTGCACCGCGTCGGTCCACGGCGCGAACTCGGCGATGACCGCTCCCGTGCGGACGTCGGTGACGAGCGTCTCGCTCACCTGCCGCACTGCGATGCGCCGCTCCAGGTCGTCGGCGCGGTAGCGGTCGTCGACGCGCAGCCTGGTCGCTCCGGCCGGTCCGGCGTCCAGGACGAAGCGCGCCCAGCCCGACAGGTCGAAGAAGCCCACACCGGAGCTCTTCTTCTCGGGCGCGCCGGGCCACGAGTCCTCGTACGCCATCGTCGCGCTCGTGGCGAAGCCGCGCAGCACACCCGCATCCGCTGCGGCGTCCGACGGGTCGATCGCGACACCGCCGGTGCGCTCCTCGAACTCCGGCGCGGCCAGCTGCGCATCCTTGGTGAGCGACATGAACTGGCCGACCCCGAACGTCTCGGCGACCGGGGAGTGGTCGGCATCCGTCCGCTCCGGCCCTTCCGGGCCGATGCGGACCGCACCCGCCAGCGCAAGTCGGCATCCTGCGGGTTCGACGGATGCCGCACCCCAGCGCTCGAGCGTCATGTCCAGTGGCGCGAGCCGCTGACTGGTTCTCATGAGCCCCCAAGGCTCGAGCACCAGCGCCCCATCCGGCAGGGGTGCGAGCCGCACCGGCGACGGCGCGCCCTGCCGGTCGATGCGCTGCCACGCGCCGGGCCGGCGCAGGGCGTCGGCGACCAGTCCCAGCGGGCGAACGGGGGGCGGCGGCGGCGCAGCCGGCGCGTCACCGAACTGCACCGGTCCGAACGAGATGCTCGGGTCCGGCAGTGGCCACGGGAGCGTCACCTTGCCGGTGCCGCTCACGCGCCACGGGCTCGGGCCGGACAGGTGCAGTGCGAGCGAGACGCCGAACAGTGCGCACCCGAGGGCCTCGACGTGGGCGCTCGCCGTGATGTCGACCTCGAACCCGAACGGATCGAACTGGATCAGGGCGTCGAGAGTGAGGGCACCGCGCACCGCGGCGATGCCCACCGAGTAGGCGATCTCGATCGCCCCGCCGAACTGCACGGTGTTGGGCGTGAGCGCCACGTACCCCTGCACCCGCAGCTGCAGGCCGATCGGCGGGGACATCTCGGCGCCGATGCGACTGAGGTCGGCGAGCTCGGGAGGCTTGCGCGTGTAGGTGGGATGGAATCCCCCGGCGCTCAGCACCACCGTGCGGTCGTCGCCGAAGCGGATGAGCAGGCCGATGCCGCCGTAGACCGACACGAACCCGATGCGCGACGAGTACAGCTCGGCGCGCACCAGCACGATCCCGCGACCGACCTGGGCCATGACCGCGGCGCGCAGGTCGATGATCGCCACGCTCTCGTCGGGGATCACCGACCGTGCGCGCCCGAGCACGATCATCACCGGATCCGGCACGGCGAGGAGGACGGCGACATCGAGTGTCACCAGGGTGACGGGGCGGCCCCATCCGAGCCGCAGCATGGGCCCGACGACGAACCCGCCGCGCTGGGCGGGGAAGATCCTGCCCAGCGACTGCAGGATCGTGGGCGCTGCCTTACGGACGTCCTCGGGGAAGAGCAGGTTGTCGAGCACGCCGTCCTTGAGACCCGACGAGATGGCGGCGGGATCGATGCCGACGCCGAGTCCGACGATGCCGCCGACGGCGTTCAACGTGAACAGAAGTCCCAGTTCGATCGGCACGGGGAAGCTCACCGACATCACCGCGACGAACGACATCCCGTCTGCGCCGCTCGAACGCAGCAGGCCGAACGCCGTCACCTTGACCGGCCCGAGCATGATGTCGAGCACACCGCCGTACCCGTCCGGAAGCACGAGCAGGTAGCCCGACCCCCGCGCCGGTCCCGCGGTCAACGACAATCCGATGCCGCGGGGCGGCACCGCCACGACGGCACCCTCCCCCTCGCCGAACGGCGGCTCACCGCGCAGGATGCGGGTGGCGTCGAGCATCAGCCGCACGCCGGAGCCGTCGACCCGGGCGCCGATCACGCCCGCGATGTCGACCGCCAGACGGCTGCGCACCGTCAGCCCCATCGTGGGCCCCCCGGGTTCGAGCGCGAGTTCCAGCCCCTCGAGCTCGACCACCTGTGCGTCCAGACGCGCCGGCAGCGCGATCGGGCCGAGACTGCCGCCGGCCGTCAATCCACGGTGATCCACCGTCAGTTCGAAGTCGGCGGCAGCGCTGCCCGCAGCGCCGATGAGGATTCTCAGCACGCCTGCCGTCGCCTGACCGAGATCGATCCGCACCTGTCCGCCGCGCACCGACATGCGCAGCCCGGTGCCCGAGAGTGCGACGACGAGGCGGACCGTGCCGACGCGGAACAGTGCGACGCGCACGTCGCGCCGCGTCCACGCGAGCTCGACGGCCGATCCCGAGGCGGTCGCGGTGGGCGCAGTCAGGCCGAGCTGGCTCAGCAGCGCCTTCGGCCTCTGCTTCTCCACCGCCCTCTGGGCGGCGCTGCCCGCGTCCACGCCGAGCAGCGCGGCGGCGGCGAAGAACTGTCCGACCGCGTCCCACGTGGCGACGGCTGCGCCTGCGATGTTTCCCGCGGCAAGCAGGGCTGAGGCCTCATCGGCCTTCGCGAGTCCGGCGTCGATGAGCGCCGCGACGGGCCCGGTGTCGGGTGGCAGCGCGCCGTCGACGGCGTCCTTCAGCTTCGCCGGCGTCGCCATGCCACGGAGGCGTCCGAGGACGTAGTCGAGAGCCGCTCGGAGAAGCTGGGCGGGCAGGTCGTCCATCCGACCCCCTGCGGTCGATGGAAGGAACGTGCTGGAGCGGGACGTGCGAGGCACGGACCGTCGCGCCAGCCACGGCACGGCGGTGCGGGAACACCGGACTTCGGGCGCCGTTGCCCCTGACCAGCGGCGTCACTGACGAATCTGGCCTCCGCACGCGCTGTTGTCAACAGCCCGCGCTCGCGGCGGCGTCAGAGCTTGCGGAGCAGCACCTTCTCGACCGTATGGTCGGCGGCCTTCTGCAGCACGAGGTTCGCGCGGTGGCGGGTGGGCAGCACGTTCTCCTCGAGGTTCGGGAGGTTGATCATGTTCCAGTAGCCGAGGGCGCGCTTCACGGCCTCCTCGTCCGACAGCTGCGCGAAGACGTTGAAGAACGAGTTCGGGTTGCTGAACGCGGCCCGGCGCAGGGCGAGGAAGCGGTCGACGTACCACTGCGAGATGTGGGCGGCATCCGCGTCGACGAAGATCGAGAAGTCGAACAGGTCGCTCACCGCGACGTCGTTGGGCGTGGGCGGCGGCTGCAGCACGTTGAGGCCCTCGACGATGACGATGTCGGGGCGGCGCACCGTGACGACGGCGTCGGGGACGATGTCGTAGCGCATGTGCGAGTAGAACGGCGCCCGCACCTCGGGTGCGCCGCTCTTCACCTCGGTGAGGAACGACACGAGCGCCCGGCGGTCGTACGACTCGGGGAAGCCCTTGCGGTCCATGAGTCCGCGACGCTCGAGCTCGGCGTTCGGGTACAGGAAGCCGTCGGTGGTCACGAGCTCGACGCGCGGCGTTCCGGGCCAGCGCGAGGTCAGCTCGCGCAGCAGGCGCGCGATCGTCGACTTGCCCACCGCGACCGACCCGGCGACACCGACGATGAACGGCGTCGTCGAATCCGCCTCGCCCAGGAACCCCGACTCCTCGGCGCCGAGCCGCTTGGTGGACTCGGCGTATAGCGACAGCAGCCGCGACAGGGGCACGTACACCTGCGCGACCTCGGCCATGTCGAGGCGGTCTCCGAGTCCGCGGATCTGCACGATCTCGGTCTCGCTGAGCGGCTGCGTCAGGCCCGAGGCCAGCCGCGCCCAGTCGGCGCGATCGATCTCGCGGTACAGCGAGAGAACGGGGGTGACAGCACCCATGTCATAGGTGGTCGCTTCATCGGCGGACATCGCGTTCATCGTAGCCGCTGGCGGCGGGATGACGGATGCCGCGGCCCGCGGCATCCGTCATCTCCTCGCTGTTCCCACACGGCGACATGGCCGGGCACGCTGCTGCCGCTACTCTGAACGCGTGCGCCTCGGAGTCCTCGACATCGGCTCGAACACCGTCCACCTGCTGATCGCCGACGTCCGTCCCGGCGGCCGGCCTCTCGCGACGACGAGCCAGCGCACCGTGCTGCGCCTGATGCGCTACCTGGCGCCCGACGGCTCGATCACCGAAGAGGGCGTCACCGCGCTGGTCGCCGCGGTCACCCAGGCGCGCGAGGTCGCCGCGTCCGAGCACGTCGACGAGCTGCTCGCGACGGCGACGTCGGCCGTCCGCGAGGCGAAGAACGGCCCCGCGGTCATCGCGCTCATCGAGGCGGCGCTCGGCCAGCCGCTGCAGGTGCTGGGCGGCGAGACCGAGGCGCGGTACACCTTCCTCGCCGTGCGCCGCTGGTTCGGCTGGGCCGCCGGGCAGATCCTGCTGTTCGACATCGGCGGCGGCTCGCTCGAGATCGCAGCCGGGCCCGACGAGCTGCCCGAGGCCGCGGCATCCGTCCCCCTCGGCGCCGGGCGCATGACGATCCAGTTCCTTCCCGACGACCCGCCGGGCGAGGCCGCCGTCGAGAAGCTCCGCCACCATGCCCGCGCCACGCTCGCGCCTGTCGCCGCGACCTTCGGCAAGCTCGACCGCCCCGATCACGTGGTCGGCTCGTCCAAGGCGATCCGGTCGCTCGCGAAGCTCGTCGGCTATCCGGCGCCCGGCTGGTCGGGGATCGAGCGGATGCTGCTCCCCCGCGCCTCGCTCGGCTCGTGGATTCCGCGGCTCGCGCGCATCCCGGCATCCGCTCGACAGGAGCTGCCGGGGATCACTCCGGATCGCACGTTCCAGATCGTGGCCGGCGCCGTCGTGCTGCACGAGGCGATGCGCGCGCTCGACATCGACGAGCTCGAGGTCTCACCGTGGGCCCTGCGCGAAGGCGTGCTGCTGCGCTACATCGAGTCCCTCAGCTGGAGCGCGCCGAGCGCCTGACCACCGGGCGGCGGCCGCAGGACTACGTCTCGATGCGTTCCGTGAAGGCGGTGTGGATGCCGGAGATCGCGATTCCCGCCAGGTGCCAGTCGCGCGGACCTTCGACACCGAGCGAGACCGTGCGCGGACCGTCGATCATCACGGGGTTGATGCGGCGGTGGTCGCCCATGCCGTCGATCGTGGCCATGACGGCGATCGCGAGGTCGCGCTCGTCGAGCCCCGACCGCATGCGCAGCCCGAACGCGGCGTTGAGCACGCGGTAGAGCTCGGCCATCCGATCCAGATACCGCCCGACGATCTCCGACAGCAGCGCGCGGATTTCATCGCCGCCCGGCACCGCATCCCCGCTCGAGAGCGCCGCAGACATCGTCCGGTACACGCGCCAGGCGACGGTGTCCTCGACGGCGGCCATGTTGTGCGCCACCGTCGCGCGCAGGACTTCGCGAAGCGCCGCCTGCTGCTCCTCGGGTGAGCTCGCCGCTTCGGCGCCCCCGGTCACGGCGTGCTCGATGAACCCGAGCGTCTCGGCGTCGAAGCCGGTCTCGAACCCGGGATCGGCCTCGAACAGCGCACGGACCAGGTCCGCGACGAACGCCGCACGGTCGGGCCAGATGCGGAAGACCGTCGAGCGCGGGACGCCTGCGGCGCGGATCAGGTCTTCGAGCTCGATGTTGGCGTAGTCGAGCTGCAGCCCCTCCGCCTTGACCCGGGCGACGGCGACCTCGAGCATGAGCGCGCGCGTCTGACCCGCGGGTCTCCGCGATCGGGGTTCGGCATCCGGCATCCTCCGATTATCGCCCCGACGCGGTCTGTGTCGGACGGATGCCGCGCCACGGCCGGGATCGCGGTGCCGGGTCCCCACAACCCGGCACCGGCCCGGCTCTCCGCACGACGGCATGAGGCCGTCGACGCATCGCCGTGCTCGTCCCCCCAGAGTCCGAGCACCTTGGTCACTCTAGAGACTGGGAGTCTCAGGTCTCAAGTTACGGGTGTCATCGTTGAGCAGAACCTGATCCTCCGTAACCAGAAGCCGGTCCCCCTCCCACGCCACGGGCATGGGATCGGTGATGCCTCCGACGAACGCCCCGTCGTCGCCGGCGTTGCGGAACGCGAAGAGCAGCCACCGCCCATCCGAGCGGCGTCGCAGCAGACGCCCGACGTAGAGCCGCTCGTCAGTCAGGGGGTACGCGGCATCCACGTCGAACGGGCCGAGCAGGCTCTCCGCCGGCACCGCCCAGGTGCCTCCGCCGCCGTCGCGCCGCGCGTCGGTGGCGTGTTCGGCAAGGCAGGAGAAGATCAGCACCGGCCGCCCGTCGACGACCTCGGCCTGCAGCACTTCCAGCTGCCCGAACCCCTGCTCGCTCGGCACGGTCAGTGGAGCGCGCAACTCCCACGTGCGCAGGTCGGGCGACCAGGCGTGACCCACCACGCCTCGCCCGGCGACCGGCCCCTCCGGGGCGCGGGCGGTGAACAGCATGTGCCACCCGTCGCCGTCCGGGTCGGCGAACACCCAGGGGTCGCGGAAGGCCTCATCGTGCCAGGCGCCGCTCTCGAGCTTCTCGTACCAGGGCGCGCGTGCTTCGAGCACCGGTCCCTTCGCCTTCGTCCAGACGAGGAGGTCGGCCGAGGTGGCGTAGCCGATCCGCTGGACATTCCGGCCGTCGGCGGAGAGCGAGGCACCCGTGTAGAACATGAACCACGTCCCGTCCGGATGCCGCACCACCGAGCCCGTCCAGGTGGCGAGCTCGTCGAAGGCCGGAGCATCACTGTGCACGAGCGCGTCAGCGACCTGCGTCCACTCGACGAGGTCGGTCGACACCGCGTGGCCGATCGCCGCACGATGGTGGCGGGCGTCGGGATCATGGAGCGCGCGCGAGGCGTAGAGGAAGAACAGGTGGTAGCGGTCGCCGTCGTCGGCGAACCAGAAGTCCCATACCCAGGAGCCGGGGAGGTCGAACAAGGGAGAAGCCTTTCGAATGAGGCGTGACACAGCACGCCGGATGAAGTGGCCGGCTGGACGGCCGGAAGTGGGAGCCGCCCCGAAGAAGGAGCGTCGGTCGGTCCGCGTCACGCGATCCCCGCGAGCAGCTCCTCACGGCGCGGTGGGTCGGCGCCGGGTCGCGACACCGTGATCGCGGCGGCCTCGGCAGCGCGGCGCAGGAGCGCCTCGAGTTCGTCGGGATGGATGCCGCCACCCGGCGCCCGCAGGCCGAGTCCCGCTGCGCGAGCGAGAAGGCCGTCGATGAGCGCGCCCATGAAGGTGTCGCCGGCACCGACCGTGTCGACGACGTGGGTCGACGCGGCGGGAACCACGACCTCTGCGTCCGTCGTCACCGCGGTCGCCCCGTCGGCGCCGCGCGTGACCACGACCAGCGCAGGACCGACCATCACCCATTCACGTGCGACCTCGATCGCATCCCGACCCGGTTGCAGCCACTGCATATCCTCGTCACTGGCCTTGATGACGTCGGCGAGGCCGATGAGCTCGTCCACTCGGTCGCGGACCACCTGCGGGTCGCGCACGAGCGAGGGTCGGACATTGGGGTCGTAGGTGATGATCGCGCGGCCGTGCACCGCGCGCACGAGTGCGGCGACCTGGCCGGCGCCGGGCTCGAGGACGGCGCCGACCGAACCGAGGTGCACCAGGTCGGCCGAGGCGAACACGTCCTGCGCGAGTCGTGCGACATCGTCGCCGAGGTCCCACTCCAGGTCGAACGTGTAGGTCGCGGCCCCGCCCGCATCCAGCAGCGCGGTGGCGGTCGACGTTCGCACCGCGGTGACGGCGTCGACCGTGACCCCGGACTCCTCGAGCCAGCGGCGCACGCGGCGTCCGCCGTCGTCATCGGCGAGCCGTGTGACGAGGACCGGAGCGCGGCCGAGGCGACCCAGTGTCAGGGCGACGTTCGCCGGACTGCCGCCCGGCGCCTCGTCGACCGCCCCGCCGGCGCGGTGCACGATGTCGACCAGGGACTCGCCGACTACGACGACGCGCGGTGCGGCATCCGTTCTCATCCCTTCACCCCGCTCGCTGCGATGCTGCTCACGAATGCCCGCTGGAAGATCAGGAACACGATCAGCACCGGCAGCGTGATGAGCGACGTGTACGCCATCACCTCGCCCCAGGCGGTGTTGAGCTGGAAGAAGTACTGCATGCCGACCATGACGGGTCGCAGCTCCTCCTTCTGCACCACCATGAGCGGCCAGAGGTACTGGTTCCACGCGGGCAGGAAGGTGAGGATCGCGACGGTCGCGAAGGCCGGTCCCGACAGCGGCACGAGGATGCGACGGTAGATGGTGAACCAGCTGGCCCCGTCGATCCGCGCCGCCTCGTCGAGCGACTTCGGGATCGTCGAGAAGTACTGCGTGAACAGGAAGATCGAGAACGCGTTCGCGATGAACGGCACGATCTGCACCTCGTAGGTGTTGAGCCAGCCGAAGTCGTACTTGAGCACTCCGCCTTCGATCACGAGCGTCGGCAGCTGCGCCACCCAGTAGACCATCGGCACCGCGATGGTCTCGAACGGCACGATGAGCGTCGCGATCACGATCGCGAGGACGACGATGCGCCCCTTCCACTCCAGTCGCGACAGCGCGAAGCCCGCCATCGAGTTCACGATGAGACCGAGCCCGACGGTCAGGACCGTGACGAACACGGAGTTGAACAGGAACTGTGCGACGGGCACGCGATCGAAGACGCCGAAGTAGTTGTCGAGGCTGATGTCTCCGGTCGGCAGGAACGCGTTCACCGAATCGACGTCCTGCAGGATCTGCGCATCGGGCTTGAGGCTCGAGACGAACATGAACACGAGCGGGAACAGGAACAGCATGCCGAACAGCGACATCGCGATGTACAGGAGGATCTTCCCGCGCCGTCGATGCGACTTCTCGCTGCGGACGGGGCGCGCAGGCGGCGACGGGTGACGTGCGTCGCTCGCCGTGGTGAGGGTTCGGGTCTCGGACATGGGTCAGTCCTTCTCTCGCGTCAGCCGGCGCTGGATGAGCGCGATGATCAGCACGGCGACGAAGAAGATGAGCGAGATCGCGGCGGCATAGCCGATCTCCTGCTGCTCGTAGCCCTTCCGTACGGCGTGGAAGACGATGGTGGAGGTCGAGCCCTGCGGACCGCCCTGGGTCATCACATCGATCTGCACGAAGAGGCCGAGGGCGGCGATCGTGATCGTGACGAGCACGAACACCATCGTCGGGCGAAGGCCCGGCCAGGTGACGTTCGTGAACTGGCGCCATGGGCTCGCGCCGTCCATCCTGGCGGCCTCGTAGAGCTCCTCGGGAATCGTCTGCAGACCCGAGAGCCAGATGATCATGTGGAATCCGACGGCCTGCCAGATCGACATGAAGATGATGGCGCCGAGCGCGGTCTGCGGATCGTTCAGCCAGTCGGCCCCCGACCACAGGCCGAAGGTGAGGGCGTCGATCATCGAGTTGATGAGGCCGTCCTGCTGGTACATGAACTTCCACAGGATCGACACCACGACGATCGAGGTGACGACCGGGATGAAGAAGATCACACGGAAGGCGGTGACCCCGCGCATGCGCCGGTTGACGAGCACCGCCAGCAGCAGCCCGAGAGCCGCCTGCACCGGCACGACCACCAGCGCGAAGACGGCGGTGTTGCCGACGGACTGCACGAACAGCGGGTCGGCGGTGAACGCGCGGGTGAAGTTGTCCAGCCCCACGAAGCGCGGGGGGTTGGGCGAGATGAGCCGCGCGTTCGTGAACGAGAGCGTGAACGCGAGGATCACGGGGATGATGAGGAACAGGACCAGGAGGATGCCGGCGGGGGCGATCATCCCGAGGCCGGCCCAGGTCTCGCGCCCCTTGATGGAGCGGAAACGACGGAGTTCGCGCCGAGGTTCTTCGGCGGCGACCGTCGGTGGAGTGACAGTCATGGCAGGTCTCTCTGAGGATGCGCCGGCGGGGGCATGAGGCCCCCGCCGGCGCGGCGGATCACTGGAAGCCGTACCCGTCGTTCGACGCGATGTTCGCGTCGATGTCCGACACGGCGCGATCGAGCGTCTCCTGCACGTCGGCGCCGCTCATGATGTCCTTCGCGGCGGTCTCGAACGTGGCCGAGATCACGGCGTAGGCGGGCGTCTCGGGACGCAGCACCGCGTACTCCTGCGAGAACTCGACGAACGGGCGCAGGGCGCCGTCGTCGCCGAAGTACTCCGACGCCTGCGCGGCCGCCTCGGTGGCGGGGATCACGACCTGCTTGTCGGCGAACTCGGTGATGTACTCGTCCTGGAAGCTGAACTCGAGGTACTCACGAGCGCCGTCGGCGTCGTTGCACTCCGAGGAGATGCCCCACTGCCACGAGCCGCCGCCGATCTTCGGGCCGTTGCCGAGGTCCGGCGGGGGCAGGATGAGCAGGTCGTCGCCGACAGCGTCGAGCGCGGCGACGGCGTTCCAGACACCCGTGTAGCTGAGCGCCACCTCGTCGTCGACGAACTCCTGGTTGCCGACCGTCCCGCTGTTGTCGGCGTAGCCGTCGGCGAAAAGACCGGCGAACCACTCGCCCCACGCGACCGCGTCGGGTCCGTTGAGCGCGCCGTCCGCGGTGAGCATGGTCGAGCGATCGATCAGGTCACCGCCGAAGCTCTGCAGCAACGGCGAGTACGCGTACGGCCACCATTCGCCGGTGTCCTCGGCGCCGATGTCGATCGGCGTCTCGTACCCGGCATCCTTCAGCGTCGCCAGAGCGGCGCCGAACTCGTCGGCCGTCCACGGCTCCTCCATCGTCGGGATGCGGATGCCGTTGCCCTCGAGCACCGACTCCCGCGCGAAGATGGCGAGCGCGGCATCCCAGTACCCCGCCGAGTAGATCTCGTCCTCCCACACGCCGACCGCGGTGGGCAGCAGCGAGTCGGTGAGCTCGGTGGGCAGCTCGAGCGGCTGCAGGTACCCGGCCCACGCCCAGTTGGGCATGATCGGCCCGTCGAGGTCGAGAAGGCAGGGAAGATCTCCGGATGCCGCGGCGGCGACGATCGCGTCGTTGTAGGCGCCCTGCGGGAACGACTCGTGAACGACCTCGTACTCGTCCTGCGAGTCGTTGAAGTCGGAGATGATCTGCTCGTAGACCTCGAGCTCGGCGGGGTTGCCCGCCGAATGGGTCCACATCGTCAGCTGTGTGCGGCCGTCCGCGGTCGTGGCGTCTCCTTGACCGGCTTGCCCGCAGCCGGTCAAGGCGATCGCCGTGACCAGACCCGCGGACACGAGGATCGGGGTCCTTGTGCGCATTGTTGTGGTTTCCTTTTCTTGGTGACTCACGCCCGCGTGGGTCACCGATCGGTGGCCGCCTCCGGCGGCCTCTCGGTGTGTGAAGCCCGTCGCCGGTTCGGTTTGGCGACTTGCGCCGGCGGCGGGCCTACGGAGTCTCGTCGGATGACGGGACACTCCATGAGGTGCGTGGCGTCCTCATCCCCCTCTGCGCGGACGCCGAGCGCGACCTCCATCGCCCAGCGCCCCATGGCGTAATGGGGCAGGGCGACGGTGGTGAGGGGGGGATCCTGTTCCGCGGCGATGAGCTGCTGGTCGTCGTAGCCGACGACCGAGAGGTCACGCGGAATGTCGAGGCCGCGGCGGTGGGCGGCGATGTACACGCCGGCTGCCATGCGGTCGTTGAAGCAGAAGACGGCGGTGGGGCGTCGCTCGTCGGGCAGGTCGAGCAGGAGGTCCGCCGCGGCGCGACCGCCCAGCGCGGACGTCTCGGCCCGGACGTGGAGGGTTGCATCGACCGGGATGCCGGCTTCGGCGAGCACCTCGACGTAGCCCTCATGACGCAGGGTCGAGGCGATCGGCGTTTCATCGGTGTCGATGTAGGCGATGCGACGGTGCCCGGCCGCGACGAGTTCGCGCACCGCGGCCGCCCCGCCGGCGCGGTCGTCGGGGACGACGCTGCGATGGCCGCCCGCCTCCGGCCGGCAGTCGAGGAACACGGTCTGCGCGGGGAGACCCTGTGGGACGTCGACCACCCGGTGCCACATGCAGGCATAGATCATCGCATCGACCTGCTGCGCCGTGAGCGCGCGGATCGCCTCGCGCTCGATGGTCTCGTCGCCGCCGGTGTCGAGCAGGTAGACGAGGTGTCCGTTTTCGCGGGCGGCATCCTGCGCGCCGGCGAGCATGCGACCGGCGAAGGGCGTCGTCGCGATCTGGTCGGAGATGAGGCCCACCGTGCGCGTCTGCTGGGTGCGCAGACCTCGCGCGACAGAGCTGGGTGCGTAGCCGACCGTGCGGGCGGCCTCGCGCACCCGCTGCCGTGTCTCGTCCGAGATGCGAGACTCCACGTCGTTCATGACGAGCGACACCGTCGTCACCGAGACGCCGGCTGCCGCCGCGACGTCTGAGATCCGTGCCCTTGCCATGTTTGCTCACTCCGGTGTGATAAATCGATTTATCGAACGGGTCGATTATGAACCGACGATCGGCGTCACGTCAAGCACCATGTCTCCGAAGCTCCCTGTCCCCCGAACGGCCGACATGCGCGATCCGCTTGTCCGTGTCACTATGGAGATCGGTGCAAATCGATTTGCATCATCTGATCTCGAAGGAGCTCCAGAAATGAACACTCCCCCGAAGCGCGTCAGGCGCATCCTGACCGGCGGCATCACCGCCGCCGCCGTCGCGGTATCGGCACTGGTCGGCCTGCCCGCCGCTGCCGCCGTCGGCCCGACCACCGCAGCGGCTCTGCCCGACCTGCAGGACGGACCCGAGCCGACCGTCCACACCCAGGAGGCGTATGCCCCCGAAGACGACTTCACCGCCAAGTGGACCCGCGCGGACGCGCGGCAGCTCAAGCGCCTGTCCGACCCGACCGCGGGCTCGAAGCAGAACTCGATGCCCACCGAGCTCACGATGCCTGCCGTCCCGCAGGACTTCCCCGACATGAGCAACGAGGAGGTCTGGGTCTGGGACTCGTGGCCGCTGACCGATGAGGACGCGAACCAGTACAGCGTCAACGGCCAGGAGATCATCTTCTCGCTCGTGGCCGACCGCAACCTCGTGTTCGACGAGCGGCATGTGTTCGCGAAGATCGGCTACTTCTACCGCCCCGCCGGCGTCCCCGCCGACCAGCGGCCCGAGAACGGCGGCTGGACCTACGGCGGCCTCGTCTTCGACGAGGGCGTGACCGGTCAGATCTTCCCCGACCAGTCGTACAGCCACCAGACCCAGTGGTCGGGTTCGGCGCGCATCTCGAAGGGCGGCGAGATCAAGCTGTTCTTCACGGACGTCGCGTTCTACCGCAACGAGGACGGCAGCAACCGCAAGCCCTACGACCCGCGCATCGCGCTGAGCGTCGGCAAGGTGCACGCCAACAAGAACGGCGTGAAGCTGACTGGATTCGACGAGGTCACCGACCTGCTGCAGGCCGACGGCACGTACTACCAGACCGGCGCGCAGAACGAGTTCTTCAACTTCCGCGACCCGTTCACGTTCGAGGACCCGGCCCACCCCGGTGAGACCTTCATGGTCTTCGAAGGCAACTCCGCCATGCCGCGCGAGAGCGCGACCTGCAACGAGGAGGACCTCGGCTACCGCGAGGGAGATCCCTTCGCAGAGACGGTCGAGCAGGTGAACGCCTCGGGCGCCACGTACCAGATCGGCAACGTCGGTCTGGCGAAGGCGAAGAACGAGGAGCTCACCGAGTGGGAGTTCCTGCCGCCCATCCTGTCGGCGAACTGCGTCACGGATCAGACCGAGCGTCCGCAGATCTACATGAAGGACGGCAAGTACTACCTCTTCACCATCAGCCACCGCGGCACGTTCGCGAACGGCATCGACGGTCCTGAGGGCGTCTACGGCTTCGTCGGCGACGGCATCCGCAGCGACTACGAGCCGATGAACGCCGGCTCGGGCCTCGCTCTCGGCAACCCGACGAACCTGAACTTCGCGGGCGGACAGCCCTTCGCCCCGGACTTCAACCAGCCGATCGGGCACTTCCAGGCGTACTCGCACTACGTGATGCCCGGTGGACTGGTGCAGTCGTTCATCGACACGATCGGCACGGAGGGCGACTTCCGCCGCGGCGGCACTCTCGCCCCGACGGTGAAGATCGACATCGACGGCGCCTCGTCGGCGGTCGACTACTCGTACGGCAACGGCGGGCTCGGCGGCTACGCCGACATCCCGGCGAACATCAACATCAACCCCGGCGGCAACGAGAAGACGCTGCGCTGACCGGAACAGCAGAACGATGGATGCCTCGGCACGGCCTCGTGCCGGGGCATCCGCCCGCCGCATCCCCGCCCGATCCACAACGGAAGGATCCGTCATGCCCGAAGGCGACATCCCCTACACGCCCCGCCGCCGACGCTCCCTCGTGATCGCCGTCGCCGCCGCGCTCGCGGTGCTGGCCGTGGCAGTGGTCGCTGTGCTGGCCATCGGCCTTCCCCGGGAGCAGGACGCGCAGACAGCTCCCTCGCCGACCGCGCCGTCGACCGGTGGGTCCGAGCGACCGGCGGACTGGTCGCCGCATCGGCCGGGGATCCACATCACGCCCGGCGAGAACTGGATGAACGACCCCCAGAAGCCGTTCCTCCTCGACGGCGTGTGGCACTACTACTACCTCTACAACGCCGACTATCCCGACGGGAACGGCACGGCCTGGTACCACGCGACTTCGACCGACCTCGTGCACTGGAAGGACGAAGGGGTCGCGATCGAGAAGTACGCCAACGGCCTCGGCGACATCTGGACCGGCACGGCCGTCGTCGACGAGAAGGGCACCGCCGGCTTCGGCGCCGGCGCGGTCGTCGCCCTGGTCACGCAGCAGGTGGACGGCGTGCAGCGGCAGTCGCTGTTCTTCTCGCGCGACGACGGGTACAGCTTCGAGTCCTACGACGGCAACCCGGTGATGGACAACCCCGGCGTCGCCGACTGGCGCGATCCCCGCGTGTTCTGGGACGAGTCGGCCGGGCACTGGGTGATGGCGCTCGCCGAGCACGACCGGATCGGCTTCTACACATCGCCGAACCTGCGCGAATGGACCTACACGTCGGACTTCGCCACCACCGGGCTCGGAGTGCTCGAGTGCCCCGACCTGTTCCCCATGTCGGTGGACGGGGATCCCGACGACGTGCGATGGGTGCTCGTCGCAGGCGCCAACGGCGCCGCTGAGGGCATGACCACCGGCACCGCCTACTGGGTCGGCGAGTGGGACGGCGAGCGCTTCGTCGCCGACGGCACCGGCCACCAGTGGCTCGATCACGGACCCGACTACTACGCGGCGGTCACGTGGGACGACCCGCGGCTCGGGGAGGAGGAGCGACTCGCGACGCGCTACAGCATCGGGTGGATGAACAACTGGGCGTACGCGGGCCGGTTCCCGACCGAGGGGTGGCAGGGCGGATCCGACTCGATCGTCCGCACGATCACGCTCGGCTCCGAACGAGGGCGAGCCACCTTGCGCTCGACGCCCGCATCCGAGCTCGATGCCCTCGAGGGCGAGCCGCAGCCCATCGACGACGTGCGGCTCGCCGCCGAGAGCGCCGTGGAGCTGGAGGTGCCGGCATCCGGGGCCTACCGGGTGCGGCTCGATGCCTCGGGCGAAGCGGGCGAGCTGCGCGTCAAGGTCCAGACCGGGGACGGGAGCTTCGCAACCGTCGGCTACGACTTCGATGGGCAGGTCGCCTTCGTGACGCGGGACGCCGACGCGGTCGCGGGGAGCATGCCCGACGCGTACCGGCAGGTGCGGACGGCACGCGTCGAGCCGACGGACGGGCGGATCGAGCTCGACATCGTCGTCGACGCCGCCTCGATCGAAGTGTTCGCGGGCAGGGGCGAGGCCGCGCTCACCATGGCGACCTTCGGGACCGCGGGCGAGCGTGGGCTGCTGCTCGAGGGCGCCCGGGGTGAGGTTGTCGTGTCCGACGCGAGCCTCACGCCGCTGCGGGTCGCACCGGTCGCACGCGCACTCGAACGCGGTTAGCGGGACGGGCGGGCAGGCGGCGGGGCGACCGATTCGCGCTCGACGAGCCATCCGCGCACCAGGTGAAGGCCTTCGCCGAGGGGCGGCGCCGTGCCGTCGATCCGGTCGAGCAGGCGCGTCATCCCCCAGCGGCCCATGCCGTCGTGCGGCAGCGCGATCGTGGTGAGGCCCGGGTCGAGGGCATCGGCGACCGGATGCAGGTCGTCGATGCCGACGACCGAGAGTCCGGCAGGAACGGAGATGCCGCGCCGCGCCGCCGCCTGCATCACCCCCATCGCGATCTGGTCGTTGAAGCAGATGACGGCCGTCGGCGGCGCCGGCTGATCGAGCAGCCGGCCGCCCGCCTCGCGTCCGCCCGCCGCATCCGAGGAGCAGAACTCGAGTCGGCCGTCGCCCAGAGCGATGCCCGCGTCGCCCAGGGCGGAGCGCACGCCGATCAGGCGTCCTCGGGCCGCGCGGGACTCGTCGATCGTGCCGATGTACGCGACCTCGCGGTGCCCCTCCCTCATGAGCCGCTCACACGCCAAGGTGGCGATCTGCGCCTCATCGGGCACCACCGCGTCGACCTCCCAGCCCGGCTCCGGCGCGGCGTCGACGAGAACGACCGGCACCTCGTCCGGTACCGCTGGTCGATCGACGCGCTGGTGGTACATGCGCGCGATCAGGAGCCCGTCGACGCGCTGCGCGAGGAAGCGGGCGACGAGGTCGCGTTCCACTTCCGCGTCACCGCCGCTCTCGGCCACCATGAGCAGCACATCCCGCTCGAGGCCGGCGCGTCGTGCGCCCTCGATGATGCGCCCCGCGAACGGCGTGGCGGCCAGGTCATCACCGATCAGCCCCACGACGCCGGTGCGGCGCCGACGCAGTCCGCTCGCGACCCGGTCGGGGACGTACCCCAGCTCGCGTGCGACCGCCAGGATCCGTTCGCGGGTCTCGGCATTGACGGCCCGCGCGCCGCTCAGCGCGTGCGAGACGGTCGTCGGCGAGACGCCGGCTGCTGCGGCGACGTCGCTGACCCGCGCGCGTCCACTCCCGGGAGTCGCAGCTGTCGGCATGCATTCAGCCTATGGGTGCGGGTGCGCGCGCCGAGAGGAACGCCGAGAGGGTGGATTTCCGCACCGGCCGACCACCGGCCGGCCGGAGCGGAGAAGTCATGCCGACGGATGCCGCGGCCGACGTCCGGGCGGCGAGGAGGCCGGTCCTGGACCGCCCCCTCGCCGCCGATGTCAGCCGGAGAACGGCACCACGCTGCCGAACAGCCGGAGCTCGGCGACGCCGAGGATCTGACCGTTCGCGATGCGGATGTAGCGGTACTCGGCCTGTCCCTGCACCGGCCACCGCTGCCATTCGAGCGTCTTCGCGGGAACGCCCGGAGTCAGCCGGGTCCACGTCTGGAGGTCGTTCGAGCCCTCGAGGCGCATATCCGCGATGCGGGACGTTCCGTACCCGTCCTGCCGCACGAGCAGTTCGGCGCCCGTGAGCGTCACGCGGGAGTCGGTGCCGAAGTCCCACACGTTGCCGTAGGTTCCCGCGTTCAGGCGCGTGTCGGAGTGCGTCGCCGCATCGCCGTCGAACATCTTCGCCGCGTACTGGGTCCACGCGGCATCGACGACGCCGTCTGGACGCAGCACGGTCGCGCCGCGGAACGCGTCGTCGAGCAGTCCCTCGTCGGTGGACAGGAACAGCTTCGAGCCGTCGGTGGTCGCGGCGACGGGGTCGGCCGTCCGGCCGTCCGGCGTCGTGAACGCGATCGCGAAGGTGACCGCGGCGCCGGCCTCGGCCGCAGCAGGCACGGCCGCGGAGGCCACCCACTCGCCGGGGGCGGGAGACGTGACCTGTGCCGGTTCGCCGAGCAGCGTCACCTCCACCGCGGTGTTGCCCGCCGGGCCTGTCATCCGCAGGTCGACGCGGTCGCCCGCCACCACCCGACCGGCCACGCCGTCCGGCGACGACATCGTGACCGTGTCCATGGCACCGGTCGCCTCGCTGCGCACCCCGTCGATGCGGATGTCGGCGATGCTCCAGATGCCCGGGTACGCCGGATCCGACGGCACCCCCGGCTCGTCGACCTGGAACTTGAGGAACCGGAACCGCTGGTCGCGGACCTCGTCGCGCACCGGGATCCACTCCACCGCGGCATCCTGTCCCGCATTCGGGTGCTGGGTGAGGAGCGTCCAGGTCGCGCCGTCGTCGGAGCCGTACACATTGGTGCCCTCAGCCCGGTTGGGGAACGTGTCGCGCGCCTGGATTCCGAATGCCTCGGCGGAGACGCGGAAGCCCGGCCCGAAGTCGAACGCGATGCCGGTCACACGCTGATCGCCCCACGACGTCTGGTTGTCGCCGTCTGCGAGCGCCCGGAGCTGCGAGGAGCTGAGCGCCGGAGCGGTCACGATCCCGGTGTAGTCGAGCGAGCCGTCCGTCAGCCGCGGGTTGAGCAGCTGCAGCTGCGCGATCGCATCGCCCAGCCGATCCAGCAGATCGGCGAACTCGGCCGGGCTCGCGGTCTTGCGGGCCCGCTGCGCTTGTGACTGGAGATCCTCCACCGGCTGCCACGTCGCCGTCGTGTACAGCTCCGCGCCGCCCTCGATGCGCTCGAGGAGCTTGCCGATCGCCGACGCGCGGTTCGGGGCGACGGTGACCGCGACGGGAAGCGCCGTCACGGTGGTGCCATCGGACGCGGTGACGATCATGTCGGCCCTGCCGCTCTGCGACGGCGTCCAGCTGACGGTGCCACCGGCAAGGTCCGCGCCCGCGGGCGCGTTCTGCAGCTCCAGCTGCCCCTCGCCACCGCCGGTATCCGTGGTCGGGAAGGCCCGCGTCCACGCCTCGCCAGCGACGGCCATGACGTCCACGGCGGGGGCGTCGGCGAACACGGGTGGGGTGAGCACGCCGTTCGCCTGGGCCAGCACGCCCGCGACGTCGACCACGGCGTCCGATCCTGTGGCCTTCAGGAACACGATGTTGTCGCCGACGGCGCCGGGCGCCTTGTCGGCGTTCACGTCGAGCCAGACATAGCGCCACTGGCCGTCGGTATCGGGCACCACGATCTCTTCGTACTGCTGCTCCTGGGAAGTGCGCGCGACCTGGAGCCGTGCGACCCCGTCGCTGCGGACCCTGACGCCGACCAGGGAGGTCTTCGTCCTGTCGGACCACACCGCACGCCGCACGGCGAGCTGCGCGTCGTCCGCCGCGGCGTCGAGGCGGATGAAAGAGGTGCCGTCCTCGTCCGTGTCGCGCTGTGCTCCTCCGCCGAGCGACGTGCCGAAGCTCCCCGTCGAGAGCTCGGGGCCGTCGGCGAGCGGCGCGGCCGCGCCGGGGACGTCGGCGAGCTCGGGCGGGTACGCCACCCAGTACTCGGCAGCGGTGTAGTCCGAGCCGCGGTCGTTCCAGAAGTTCTGGACGGCGGAGCCGTAGTAGTACAGCGGTCCGTCACGGTGCGCGTAGAGCTCGGCGACGTGGGGCGCCACGGCCTCGACGTCGACACCGGCGACATAGCGATACTGCAGGTACGCCTCGCTCATCGGATCCTGCAGCCGGCCGCGGTAGGCCTGCGAGATCGCGCCCCCCTCGGTCGCGGGGATGTACGGCACCTCTTCGCCCATCATGAACGCGCCGAAGGTGTCGGCACCGGCGAGGATGCGGTTGTCGAGGAACCGGTAGGGTGACACGGCGTCGGGCGCCGACGAGACGGTGCCGGCGACGGGGTCGAGAGTCGTGCCCTGGTTGTCGACGAGGCGCGCGAGGGCGACGAAGATGTCGACGTCCCCCTGGCCGTGGGCCTGGTCGCGCAGCATCTCCATGTGCTGGACGAACGGCGCACCGGTGGTGTTCCCCGGTGCGTCGGCGGGAATCTCACGGAAGAGCGAGGCGAGGGCGCCGTTGACGTCTCCGCCGTACAGGTCGTGCTCGCTCTGGTAGCCCGCGTTGACCGTGAACCATTCCACGCGCTCCGCGTAGAGGTCGGCGTCGTCGAGGAAGATCGCGGCGGCCACCATGCCGATCACACCGTACAGGTGCTGGTTCCACAGCCGGTTCTGGGAGGAGAGGAACGTGTCGAGCACAGGACGCACGAGGTTGTCCTCGAGGCGCTGCTGGTCCTCGTCGGTCCAGCGCAGGTCGTAGCCGTCGAGCGAGTCGTTCGCGGTGTCGGTGCCCCGCACCACTTCGGCGGCGATCAGCATGTAGTACAGCGGCACGCCGGTGTGGATGTGCGCGTCGGCGAAGTAGGCGTACTTGGCCGGGTCGAGGTTGCTCCAGGTGCGCAGCACGTGCAGCGCGTTCGCGCGGTACTGCTCGTCGCCGGTGACGACGTACTCGAGCGCCTGTGCCATGGCACCGAGACTGTCGCGGAGGGCGCTGGAGCGCATGCCGGCGCTCGCGTACGCGTCGTTCTTCGGAGTGTCGGTGGCGTCCTTCGCGTTCTCGGGCACGAAGGTGCGCGCGGCGTACTTGGTCTGGGTCATGGCTTCGTAGTAGCTCGCCCAGGGATCCACGCCGGCGAGCACCTGGGTACGCATGTTCTCGAGGTGGTCCGCGGTGAACCCGACACCGGGATGCGCGAAGCCGGCCTCGCTGATCGTCCGGACGATGGCGGGCACGGATGCCGGAGCCACCGGTTCTTCGGCGGCTGCGGGGCTGGCGACCGCGGGCTGCAGCGCCGTGAGGGCGCCCGCGACCGTCAGGGCCATGACCGTCAGCGCTCCGATCGCGCGGCGCGCGGCTCGTTGTTGCTGGATCTTCATCGATCTCTCTTCCTGTCGCCGCGATCGACACCGGTCGCGGATGGAGGGTGGATAACGTTTGCCGGTTAACGATGTCGTCCCCGGCGCATCACGTCAAGGGGCAATCAGCGCGCGGGGTCGGGCTCGAAGCGCACGGCGACGCGATCGAGGTCGGCCGTCCACCCGCGCCCGTCGAGGTCGTCGGCGCGCACGCCGAAGAACAGCCCGGTGAAGCGGAGCCGGGGCCCGTGGTCGTCCGACAGCGTCCATGCGGGATGAACGCCGGGGACCGGCATCCACTCTTCCGAATCGGGCTCGGCCCACGCGCACCGCAGCTCCGGACCGTCGAGCGACAGCCGCAGCCGCAGCGGGCCCGAAGGCACGGAGACAGGCGCGGACCTTGTCGTGGTCGCGCCGTCGCGGCGCACTACGCGCAGGTGCCGGCCGTTGTCGTCGTCGTAGGTCAGCTGCAGCTGGATCCATCCCGACCGGTCGTACCAGGCGATCGGGCCGGCGGTCTCGCGAGGCGTGCGCGGCGCCGCGTCCAGCAGCACCTCGAGCGAGGCGCGGTGCTCCTCGACGCGCGTCAGGATCAGGGATTGGTCGAAGACGGATGCCGCGGAGTGACCGCCCCGCAGCCGCAGCCATCCGGGCCGGGCGCCGAGATCCGCGACCGCGCCGGGCAGTGCTGCCCGCAGCGCCGACCAGCGCCGCGAGTCGAGGGCGTGGGTGTCGAAGTCGTCGGTCCAGCCGCGCGGGCCGGGTGCGGCATCCGTCCCCTCCGCCACACCGGGCGCTGCGACCTCGACGCTCGCATGATGCCCGCCGTCTGCGAGCCGCAGCCAGCCGTCGTCGTCGAAGACGACGTGCTGCAGACAGGTCTCGCGACCGAGCGTGCTGTACCGCTCCCCCAGATGCAGGGTCGGGCGACTCGCCAGGTGCGCGAGCACCCAGTCGCCGCCGGGCGTCTGCACCAGTTCACCGTGCCCCGCCTTCTGGAGCGGATGCCCCGGCGCATCGCGCGTCGTGAGCACCGCTTCGCGCGGGTCGCGCTCGTAGGGTCCGAGCAGGCTGCGGGATCGCGCCATGGTGATGCCGTGGTTCCACCCGGTGCCTCCGGCGGCGATCAGCAGGTAGTACCAGTCGCCGATGCGGTAGAGGTTGGGCCCTTCGACGAGGCCGCTCTCACCGTAGATGCGCACGGCCTCGCCGCTCGTCCGGCGCTCGGCGGGCAGGTACTGCTCCACCACCAGCCCCGAGAACGACGGGAACTCCGGCCGCTGGTCCCACTGCACGCCGACGATCCAGTGGGTGCCGTCGGGGTCGTGGAAGAACGAGAAGTCGAATCCGCGCGATCCCAGGTGGACCGGCTCGCTCCACGGACCAGTGATGGCCTCGGCGGTGACGAGGTAGTTGTCGATGTCCTTGTCGTCGCCGTCCATGCTGCGCACGATCGAGTACGCGAGCCAGAACTTCCCGTCGGCATGCGTCAGACTCGGCGCCCACACGCCGCCGGAGTCGGGGATGCCGCGCAGGTCGAAGCCGTCGTCGAGTGCGTGGCCGATCGTGGACCACTGCGCGAGGTCGCGCGAACGGTGCAGGCGGACGGCCGGGTGGTATTCGAACGTGCTCGTCGCGAGGTAGTAGTCGTGCCCGACGCGCAGGATCGACGGGTCGGGGTTGAACCCGCGCAGGACCGGGTTGTGGATCACGGGCACGATGCGCCTCCAGGGACGACGGTGTCAGGGCAGGACGGGCATCGGGTGCGCGAAGGGCGCGCCGGCGACGAAGCGTTCGATCTCGGCGAGCGCCACCTCACCCAGGCGTCGCAGTTCGTTGCCCGTCGATCCTGCGAGGTGGGGCGTGAGGAACGCGTTCGGCAGGGTGTAGAGCGGATGCCCCGGCTCGAGCACGTCCGGCTCGGTGACGTCGAGCACGGCCCGCAGCCGTCCGCGCCGGAGTTCGGCGACGAGGGCCTCCTGGTCGACCAGCGCACCTCGTGCCGTGTTGATCACCGTGGCGCCGTCCGGCAGCGCCGCCAGGACGGCAGCCGACACCATGCCGATCGTCGACGGCATCTCAGGTGCATGGATCGAGAGGATGTCGCACCGTGCGGCGAGCGCCCCGAGGTCGGGGACGAGCTTGGCCCCGAGCCGCGCCGCGGTCTCGGGGGTGGCATAGGGGTCGTAGAGCAGGACGCGGACGTCGCTGCGCTGAAGCTTCTCGATGACGAGCGTGCCGATGGTCGAGGCCCCGACGATCCCGACGGTCGTGCCGTACAGCCCGGTGCGCGGCAGCTCGGCTTCGCGGTCGATGAACCGCTGCTCGGCGCTGTAGCGGCGCGAGGCCCAGAACGCGTCCTTCGCGGCGAGCGTGATCATCGCGAGGGTGAATTCTGCGACCGGGATCGCATTGGCCGCGCGAGCGGTGGAGATGCGGATGCCGCGGCCCGACGCCGGGCCGTCCAGCCCGCCGTTGCCCCCACTCCAGTGCACGATCGCCCGCAGCTTCGGGAACGCGTCCAGGTCGCCGGGGCTGATCTTGGCACCCCAGCCGGCGATCAGCAGCTCGACCCCGGACGGGTCCGGGATGCCGGCGAGCGAGGTGGCGGCATCCGCGGTGTCGATCTCGAGGATGTCGCTCAGCTTCTCCCGCTCGGCGTCGCCGAACACGAACGGCACGAGCGCCGGGTCCATCAGCAATGCGGCCCTCATGCGCCGAGCTCCTCGATGCTCCACCGGTCGCGCCACTCGAGCTCCACGCCGCCATCGCGGATCCGCAGCGGGAGCCACACCGCCGGCGACTCCGCCAGCCGGGACGGATCCCAGCGGTCGCCGATGTACACGTACCCGTCGCCGACGGGCGCCACGACGCTCACCTGCGACTCGAAGGTACGGGTGCCGGGCGGCGCGACGGGTCGCCACGGATCCCACGGGCCGTCCAGCGCCGAGGCACTGGTGTACATGTTGTCGTTCATGCTCCAGCCGGTGAGATCCGAGCCGAACAGGTAGTAGCGGCCCTCGTGACGCACGAGGGTGGGCGACTCGTAGCCGATCGCCGGGTTCGCCTGCTGGCGGAGCGTCGCCACGACCGCCTCGACGCCGAGATGATCCTCGCGGAGGCGGTAGATGTGCAGGCCGTGGTCGCGGTCCTCCGAGAGCAGGTACCCGACACCGTCCTCCTGGTAGACGCCGATGTCGCGGCTGAGATTGCCCAGCGGACGCTCGCTGCGAACGTAGGTGTAGGGACCCTCGGGGCGGTCGGCGATCGCGAAGCCGACGCGCGCGTACGCGTAGTCGCCCGCCTCCCCCTCGACCGGTCCGTCGACGTGCAGCAGCATCACCCAGCGCCCGTCGGGGCGCTGCAGCACTTTGGGACGCTCGACGACGCGATCGGGGCCGATGTCGCCGTCAGCCTGGGTCAGTGCGTCGCCCTCGTAGCGCCACTGTGCGAGGTCTTCCGAGGAGTAGCACGCGACGGCCGTGAACCGGTCGCCCGCCGCCTTGTCCTCGCCCCACGCGAGCCACCGGTCGCCGACCCGCTGCAGGCCGATGCCGTGCAGCTGCGCCGTCCGGCCGCGGTCGTCCGTGAACACGCGTCCGGGGACGATCGCGCCGCGCTCAGCCACGGGTCACCCGCAGCACGCGTGCGCCGATCCCTGCGGGCGTCGACACCTCGAGCCCGCCGGGCCCCACGTCGAGCCCCCACCCGGCTCCATCGGCCGGGAACAGCACCTCGGTCTCGCCCGCGACCCCGGGGATGGTGAATGCGGCGGGAGCGGCATCCCGATCCCACACGAACAGCAGGTCGGCGTCGGCGGTGCGAAGCCCCAGGCAGAGCGCCTCGTCGTCCCACGCGGGAAGCCCGAGCGGCCAGAACGGCAGGGCGGTGGTGAGCGAGTCGCGCAGGTCCTTGTGCAGCGCCACCGCCTCGGCGATGCGCGCCCGCTGGTCGGGCCGCAGCTCGTCGAGGAACCCCGACAGGTACAGCCGGCCGCTCAGCCCCGTCACGAGCGTGAACGCGGTCTCTTCGGCGCTCATGTCGCGGGCCGGGTAGGCCCAGTTGCCGCACTGCTCGGGAAGGATGGATGCCGGCGCCGACGCCGCGATCGGCGGATACAGGCGGAAGTCCTGCTGGTCGCTCGTGGACTGCAGGTGCGTGACCGCCAGCAGCGCGTAGTCGGCGCGCATCGCGCCCGAGCTGCAGTTCTCGAGACGCAGCGACGGATGCCGCTCCTGCACCCGCACCAGCCAGTCGCGGAAGGCGCGGGTGTGCGCGAGCAGTCCATCCCCCGCCGTGGTGGCGTGGTGCTCGGTCCCCGCACCCGGGTTGATGTTGTAGTCGAGCTTCAGATAGCGGATGCCGAACTCCTCGACGAGGTGATCGACGGTCGCGTCCAGATGCGCGCGAGCGGCAGGATGCCGGAAGTCCAGGTGGTAGCGGCGGTCCTCCTGCACGCGCTGCCCGAACCGCTGGAAGAACGCCTCGTCGGGGAGCCGTGATGCGGCGGGGCTGTCGACGCCGACGACCTCGGGCTCGAGCCACAGTCCGGGCGCCATGCCGGCGTCGCGGATCGCGTCGATGACGCGCCGCAGCCCGCCGTCGGGGAACCGTGCGGGTGCCTCGCGCCATTCGCCGACGGTCGACCACCAGTCCCCGATCGCGGGGTCGGCGAACCATCCGGCGTCGATGCAGAACACCTCGACGCCCGCCTCGGCCGCGCGGCGCACCAGCGGCAGCAGCTCGTCGGTCGTCGGCTGCCCCATCAGCGTGTTCATGAAGTCGTTGTACACGACCGGAAGGTGCTGCGCGCCGGCCGCACCGCGCAGCCAGCGCCGGTACCGGGTGAGCTCGCCGAGCGCATCACCTGGGCTGCCCGGACCACCGGGGCTGGCCGGACCACCGGGGCCGCCGGGACCACCGGGGCTCTTCGGCGCGACCGCCAGCACGACCGGCACGGCGGTGAACGCCTCTCCGGGCAGCAGCTCGTGCGCCCACTGGTGCTCGAGATCGGTCGGGCCGAGCAGCGACAGCACCCCGCCGTCTCGCGCCTGGCAGAGATCCGCGCGCCATCCCGCGCTCGTCTCGATCTGCCACGCCAGCGTCTCGCCGTCGGCTCGAGAGAGGTAGCCGCACGGCACGTGCTCGCCGCTCGACCAGCCACCGTGGCTCGTGAGCCCGGCGTGCCCGCGCGCGTCCTGCGCGTGGAGGGCGAGCGAGATGTCAGGCAGCAGCGTCCGCAGCGGAACCTCGCTCCACCTGACCTCGGCGAGCCACTCGCTCGCCGCCGAGCCCCACACCATCTCGTCCAGATCGCGCGCCGAGCGGCCGAACCCGATCGTCGCCGAGGAGATCGCGGCGATCACCACGGCCTCGCGTCCGGCGTTGCGGATCTCGCTCTCGATGCGCGCCGTCGAGGTGCCCGTGGGCGCCGTGACGGTGGTGCGCACCTCGATCCCGCTGACGGCGTCGCTCTGCACGACGACGGCGCGCACGGCGTCCGGCTCGGCGATGACCTGCGATCCCTGGACGCGCAGCCGCTCGCCGACGGCCGACCGCCAGTACGCCTGGCTGGTGCGGGCGCGCTGCTCGGTCGACGTGAACACCTCGACGAGACCGACGCCGGGCCGGCCGCTGTGCGTCGACGACGGCACGACCAGCGACGCCGGCGCGTCGTTCCCCCACCGCAGCTCGAACACGCCGACGCGCGCGCGGCTCGTGACCGGTGTCGGTGCAGCGGGTGCGCTCTCGCGCGGGATCAGGACGGAAGGGTGATGGACGGCTTCGGTCACGGAGTCTGTCTCGTCTCGTCGTTCAGCGGAAGACGCAGCGCGTCGTTGCAGATATGGATGCCGGCGCCCACCGTCGCGGGCAGGAAGAGGGCGATCGCGGGGCCGATCAGCGGCAGCGCCGTGGCTGCCAGGCCCAGCCCGATGAGGAGGAGCCAGCTGAGCGCGATGTGCGGACGACGCGCGATGGCCTTGGCCGCGGCCGTCACCGTGTCGATCGCGCTGGCGTCGATCGTGCGGTCGGGGCGTTTCGTCTCGCTCGTTCCTCGCTCGCTCAACGACCGGAAGCCGACGACACCCGGTCGTTGAGCGGAGGGCGCTCTAGCGCCCGCAGACGAAACGCCTGCATTCACGGGCTGCGCCGCCGCGACGACGCACACCCCGATCAGCAGCACGACGGCGAGCGCCGCCGCGGCCGCGGCCAGCAGCACGACCGCGTCGGCGCCGCCGAACAGGGCCAGGTCGTACTGGAGCACCACCACCACGACGCCCAGCCCGAGTGCGGCCCACCAGAGATCGCGGCATCCGCGCGCGAACGACGTCCAGAACTCCCGCCCGGCGGGCGCGTCGCCGCGTTCTGCCAGCAGCGAGCGGGCACCGCGCAGCAGCGCGTACGTCGCCGGCACGAGCGGCAGCAGCGCCGCCGCTCCCAGCCACACCGCGAGATGCGTGGCCTGCCAGCCGACCAGGGCCGTGAAGGCGAGCACGGGGACGAGGCATCCGATGAACGAGACCGACAGCAAGAAGTGGCGGTAGACGGTCAGCACCGTGGCCGCGAGCGGGCCGTCGAGCGCGAGAAGGGTGCGCACGCGCGACACCACGCCGCCGCGCTGCGAGGTCGTGGGCGCGGCGCTCATCCCTTCACCGCCCCGACAGACATGCCCTTGATGAAGTAGCGCTGGAAGGCTGCGAAGATCGCCACCGACGGGATGATCGCCAAGATGGCGCCGGTGTAGATGAGCTGCCACTGCGACGTGAGCAGCCCCACCATCCGGTTGATCGCGACGTTGATCGTGCCGGCGGAGGACGAGTCGAGGAACACCAGCGGGATGAAGAAGTCGTTCCAGAGGCCGAGCGCCTGGATGATGACGAACGCCGACGTCACCGGCAGCAGCATGGGGAAGACGATCGCCCAGAACGTGCGCAGGCGCCCCGCGCCGTCCATGTTGGCCGCCTCTTCGACCTCGATCGGGATGCCCTTGATGAAGCTGCAGTAGAGCAGGATGCCGAAGCTCGCCGCCCCGCCGAGATGCACCAGCACCACGCTGGTCAGCGTGCTGTACAGGCCGACCTCGTCGAATCCCTTGACGAGCGGGATCATGCGCACCTGGAACGGGATCATGAGGCCGGCGATGAAGAGGATGTAGACGAACCGCGAGGTGCGACCCCCGACGCGCTCGATGCCGTACGCCGCCATCGGCACGATCGCGATCAGCAGCACGACCGTGGCGAGCGTGATGATGAGCGTGTTGACGAGCGCCTCGCCGTAGTCCGTCTCCTGGAACAGCTGCACGTAATTGTCGAGGGTGAACTGCGTGGGCAGCCCCATCGGATCCATCGTGATCTCGCCGTACGACCGGAACGAGTTCAGCAGCGCGTACAGCACGGGGCTCGCGACGATCAGCACCAGCACCGCGAGGACGACCATCACGACGACCTGGCCGGCGGTCAGCCGCTTGCGGCGTCGCGGGCGCCGGCGGCGCGTGTGCTCCGGCGTGACGAGCAGTTCCGTCTCGGTGCTCATGCCTGGATCTCCCTCTTGCGCATGTAGGCGTTCGCCGCCACGGTGCTGACGATCACCACGAGGAACAGCACGATCGCGGCCGCGCTGCCGAAGCCGGCGCGGTACTCGCCGAAGCCGACCTTGTAGATGAAGAACGCCATGGTCTCGCTGACGAACCCGGGCCCGCCGGACGTGAGGACCATGACCTGGTCGAAGATGGTCCACCCCGCGATCATCGCGAGCGTCATGTTGACCGTGACCGCGCCCGCGAGCATCGGCCACGTGACGTGGCGGAAGACCTGGCGGCTGTTCGCGCCGTCGATCCGCGCGGCCTCGACCAGGTCCTGCGGCACGGACTGCAGGTTGGCGAGGTAGATGAGGGTGGTGTTGCCGCCGAGGGTGAAGCACGTGATGAAGAGGATGACCCACACCACGATCGAGCTGTCGCCCAGCCAGTCCCGCGCCCACTCGGGCAATCCCATGTCACGCAGGAAGACGTTCACGGCGCCGAAGTTGTAGTTGAGCAGGTACTTCCAGATCGTCGCGAGGATGAACGCGCTGACGAGCGAGGGAAGGTACACGGCGGTGCGGAACAGCCCCTGCCACCGGCCGACGTGGTCGAGCATCAGGGCCACGCCGAGCGAGATGGCGTTGATGATGACCGCGGATCCGAGACCCAGGATGAGGGTGTTCTTGACGGCGTTCCAGAACCTGCCGCTCCCGAGGATCTCCTCGTAGTTGGCGACGCCGACGTAGTCGTAGTCGGGGCTGATGCCGTCCCAGTTCGTGAAGCTCAGCTGCAGTGACTGCACCGACGGCACGATCACCATGAGCAGGTACACGACCAGCGCCGGGGCGATGAAGCCGAGCATCACCCAGCGCACTCTCCGGAAGCGGCGTATGCGGCGCCTCTCGCTCGGCGGTCCGGCCGGAACGAACGGGACGTCGTCGGCCGCGCCCTCCGGCGCGCCGTCGAGCGGGCCTTCGCCGGTGAGCCGGACGGCGGCGCCGACCACCGCGGTCTGCCCCTGCAGGGCACTCTGATCAGTCATGGAGACCTCCTCGCCTCCGTTCCACGGTGCCCGGGCGGCTGCCCGGGCACCGTGTCACGTGTGGTCTCAGCCCGCTGCGACCGTCTTGTCGAACTCCGCCTGCACCTTGGCGATGGTGTCGTCGATCGACGACTGGCCGTCCTGCATCTCGATGCGCGCCTGCCGGAAGAAGGTGTTGAACGCGCTGAAGGTCGCCAGGTTCGACACGTTCTCGTACCACGCCAGGTTCGGGTTCTCGAGAAGCGCGAAGTAGTCCTTCGAGCCCGGGATCGAGGTGTTGCGCTCGATCTCGTCCGCGGCGACGATGTTCGGCGCCAGCCAGCCCTGCGACTCCATAAGGTTGGCGGTCTCCACCTGGTAGAAGTACTCCAGGAACTCCGTCGCCGACGCGTATTCGGCGTCGTCGTCGGCTGCCTGGGCCGAGATCGCCAGGCCGCCGGCGGTGTCGCCGTTGACCGCGTTCTTCAGCACGTTGATGGCGCCGTCCTCGGCAGGGATGATGAACAGGCCAGCATTGAAGTCCGGGTCGACCTTGTTGATGTCGTTGAGACGCCCGATGCCGGCCGAAGAGGTCGCCATGACGGCCATGTCGTTCACGAGCAGCGTCGTGGTCTGCGCGTCCGCCGTGGACTGCCAGCCTTCGAGCACGTAGTCGTTGGTGATGTCGAGCAGCTCCTGCAGCGGCTCGCGCAGGTCCTCGACGGTGGCGTCGCCGTTCTGCGCAGCGGTCCAGAACCCGCCCTCGTCGCCGTACTCCGCGAAGTACGGCGCGGCGAGCGGCTTCCACAGCTGGTCGCTCGGCCACACCTCCGCCGCAGCGGTCGCCAGCGGTGCGTCGCCGTTCGCCTTGATGTCGGCGAGCAGGTCGAGGAAGTCGTCGTACGTCTCGGGCACCTCGAGGTCGTGCTCCTCGAAGTAGTCCTTGTTGTAGACGACGTTCAGGCCGATCTCACCGTTCAGCGCGCTGTACGGCACGGTGTAGACGTTGCCGTCCTCCGCGCTGCCGAACGCCTCCGGCTGGATGAGCTCGGTCACCGAATCGGGGATCGGAGCGAGCTTGCCCGCGTTGACGTACGTGAGGGTGTCGCGCATGTCGACGACGGCCGGCCAGTTGCCGGTGGCATCCATCGTCTTCAGTGCTGTCGCGTAGTCGCTTCCCGCAGGAAGCGGATCGAGCTGCACGGTCGTCGTGTCGCTCTGGTCGTTGAAGGCCTCGACCACGTTGTCGACGACCGAGTTCCAGGTCTCGTCGCCGGTGGCGTAGAGGAAGCGGATCGTGGTCTTCTCGGTCGCCGCGCCGCCCTCGTCGCTGTCGTCCGCCGGGCTGCTGCAGCCCGTCAGCGCGAGTGCCGCGACAGCGATGCCTGCTGCGCCGGCGATCCAGGGCGAGCGGCGGCCCATACGGGCACGCATCCCTGCCCGCGTCATCGCGTCATGCATGTGATCTCCCTTGATTCGTGCCGGAACGTTTCCGTCTCGGAGAGAGTACCTCAAAGTGGACAACGTTTGCCACCTAGTTTCGTAAAGCGCTTTCCACCCTTGCGCACCGGCCCCCGCCGGCGCGCGAGGACCACGGCGGGATGCCGCTCAAGCAGGGACGAGCGGAGTTCCGTGGAGGATGGGCGTCGCGCTGAGCGCGATCGTCTCGGCAGGAGCCACGCCGTTGTCGAGCGCGAGCGCCAGCGCGAGCGCCGCGCCGCCGAAGTGCTCGAGCGGAACCTCTACCGTGCTGAATCCCGGCAGCACATCGCCGAGCATCGGCACGTGGTCGAACCCGGTCACCTCGATGTCGGCCGGCGTCGAGATGCCCAACTCACGCAGTCGCGCGATCACGCCGACGGCCATCGCGTCACTCATCGCCGCGATCACATCGAGCTCCCCGAGCCGGTCACGGAGCTGCTCGACCGCGCGGTAGCCCCCGTCGCGCGAGAACTCGGTGTGCACGATGTCGCGCTCCTCGACCGCGATGCCGCGCGCTGCGAGCCCCTCGGCGAATCCCCCGACGCGTTCCAGGGCGGTCACCTCGATGTCCGGGCCTGAGACCATCGCGAAGCGCCGCTTGCCGGCATCCGCGAGTCCTTCCGCGAGAAGTCGCGCGGCGTGACGGTTGTCGACGGTCACGGTCGGGAATCCCAGGTCGTTGTCGCCGATCACGACGATGCGCGCACCGTGGTCGCTCAGCACCTTCAACTGGTCCTTCACGGCGGCCTCTCGCGTGGCGTCCGTCGTCCGGCTGGTCGCCATGACGACGGCCAGGTGACGTTCGCCGCGCAGCTGTGCCAGCAGGTCGATCTCGCGGGCCGAGTCGTCACGCGTCGTGCGCACCGCCACCGAGACGCCCTGCTCCTCGGCCGCGTGCATGATGCCGGCGATCATCGTCGCCGAGCCGAAGTCGTCGATGTCGCCGACGATGAACGCAACGGTGCGAGCGCGCCCGCCTTTGATCGCCTGCGCCGCCGGGCTCACCGAGTAGCCGAGGGCGCGAGCCGCCTCTTCCACGCGGCTGCGCAGTTCGGGCGACCCGCTCTGCTTGCCGCGGACGCCGCCGTTCAGCGCCCGTGACGCCGCGGGAACCGACACTCCCGCCAGTCGTGCGACGTCCGCGAGGGTGGCAGGCTTGGCGCTCTTCGACATTCGTCTCCCCGGGGCGTGCGCGTGCAGATAACGCTATCCAGTATCCCGGATCCCGACCCTGGGGTTGCGCTCGCGCAGCCCCAGGCTCGCGACGAGTGCGCGGCACCGAGGTTCAGCGCACGACGGCGGTGACGGTCGCAAGCCGGCTGAGCACGTCCTGGCTGACAGAACCGAGCAGGAAGCGTGCCAGCGCGCCGCGTCCGTGCGACCCGACCACCGCGAGGCGCGCCGAGGCTGCGAGGTCGTTGATGATCTGCGACGGATACCCCCGCTCGACACGACGGTGGATCTCGAGGTCGGGGTACTGCGAGCTGAGCCCGGCGAGCGACAGGCCGAGGGCCTCGGCGGTGAGCTTCTCCATGTTCTCGAGATACTCCGCGGGGTAGACGGCCGCCATGTTGCGCGGCGCCTCGAGCGGGGTCCACACGGCGACGGCAATCAGCGGCTCACCCAGGCGATCCGCCTCCGCGGCCGCGAACGCGATCGCCTTCTCCGACGCCGGTGAGCCGTCGACGCCCACCACCACCCCGGTGCGCTTCGACACGTCCACGTCGGGCACGACCACGACCGGGCACTGCGCCCCGGCGGCGATCCGCTGCCCGTGCGCGCCGCGGCGTCCCCCGGATCCGCCCTGGTGATCGCTCCCGAGCACCAGCAGCGACGCGTGGGCTGAGGCATCCGTCAACACCTCGACCGGATTGCCGCGATCGACCCTCATGTACACCTTCAGACCGAGGCGAGGGAGAGCGGATGCCGTGGCCTCGACGCGTTCGCGCGCTTCCGCGACCGCGCGCTCGAGGACCTCGTCCTCGCCGATCGCGCCGACCGCGCCGCCCACGACCTCGATGAGCTTGAGGGGAAGGCGATGGGCCGACGCGCGTCTCACCGCCCATTCCACCGCCCGCAGCGCGGCGGGCGCGTCTGTGACTCCGACGACGATGGGTTCGACCACGATGTCTCCTCTCGGATGCCCTCAGAGTAGTGGTGACGAGGAGCGCGGCCGGGAGCGACGCCTGCGCGGTGTCGAGGCGTGCGGATGGGTGCGCCGCCTCAGCCCTGCCCGGGCCACGGCCCCCAGGGCCAGCCATTGCCCGGGCCGGGGTCCGGTTCCGGTTCCGGTTCCGGCTCCGGCTCCGGCTGCGGGTCGGGCTCCGGCTGTGGGTCGGGCTGCGGCTGTGGGTCGGGCTGCGGCGACGGGGCGGACGGCGTCTGCGGCGCAGAACCCTGGTCCGGCGCGGGTGCCGGAGCCAGCGTCTGGGTTGGGGACTGCTGCGACCGCTGCCGCTGCGCCGCGCGTTGCTGCTCCAGCTCGCGCAGTCGCTGCTGCTCGGCGGCGAGCCGCTCCTGCTCGCCGCGCAGCGCAGCCACCGCGCCCGCGTACGAGCCCATCGCCGCGAGGGCGCCGGCGTCCTCGCGTGCCGCTGCGGCTGCCGCCGCTGCGCCGAGCACAGCGGCTCGCAGCTCGGCCCCGGGCAGCGGGTTCTCGGCGGCGATCCGATCCGCAGAGGTCGGCAGCGTCGCGCCGAGCGCGAGGAGCGCCGCGTGCAGCGCATCGATCCGGCCCTGCAGCGCCGCGGAGCCGGCGCGAACATCGGACGCCGCAGCGACGAGGTCGGCGCGGAATCCATCGGCGTCGTCCGTGGCAGCGGCGACGGCCTCGACATCCGTCGTGTCGGCTCCCGTCCGCGCCGATGCGTCCGGGCCGGCGACGGGCGAGACGCCGCCCTCCGCGATCAGCTCGTCGAACGCCACCTGCGCTTCCTGAAGCGCCGTGTCGTCGCTGATCCCTCCGAGCTGGGCGAGGACGGGTTCGGTGGCGGCGACAGCGGCGTCGCCGGCAGCGCCGAGCGCGGCGTCCTCGACGATCGCCGCGTCGAGGTCGGCTTGCGCCGCGACGACGCCCGCTTCGGCCACGTCGAGCTCAGCGACGGCGGCCGCGAGGCGGTCGCGGGCCATGGCCGACTGCACGGTGACGGTTCCGGCGGTCGCGAGAGCTCCGACGACGATGACGGATGCCGCCACCAGCCCCCAGCGCGCGGCCGCACTCCGTCGTGCGGGGCGTCTGGTCCGGGGCGCGGTCTCGGCCGAGTTCGGCGGTGCCGGCCGCTGCGCCTCGACGAGTGCTGCGACCGCGAGCGCTGCCGTGCGCGGAGGGAGGACCTGATGGTCGACGGGGGCGGGCGCTCGGCCCTCTGGACCCATCGCGGCGAGCGCGCGGGGACTGTCCCCTGATCCGGGCGCGCTCGCCGCGGGTCCCCCAGTGGCGAGGGAATCGCCGCCGGTTTCGGCGGTTACGGCAATGGCCGCGGCGGCGCCTGTCGGCAGGGTCGCAGCGACAATGGGGGGTGGAAGCGGCGGAGCCGACGTCGCCGGGTGAGCGATCGGCGTCTCGGACGATGCCGCCACGGCCGGAGCCGGCTGCGCCGGGCGAGCGCTGGGCGCCTCGGACGCCGCCACGGCCACAGCCGGCTTCACTGGGCGGACGATCTGCGCGTCGGGCGACACCGCGACGGCGGGCGCCGGCGCCGGCGCCGGAGCCGGCGCGACAGCGGTGACACGGGCTGGCGAGACCGACATCAGCGCGCCCACGGTCGGCGCGGTCGCCGGAACCGACGCCGCGCCGGCACCGTGATGCGCCATGATGCGGGCGCTGGCAGCGGCGACGGCGATCGGCTGCTGCCGTTCCCCCATGCGGAGCGGGCCGAACAGTCGGGCGAGCGCCGCTTCGCGCTCGCGTTCCGCCTCGAGGTCGTCGTCGTGCTCGTCGTGTGGCCGCGACGGACCGCCCTGCGGTGCGCTGGTCTTCCCCCGAAGTCCCATGCTCACCTCCGTCCTCATCGCTGAGAGGACGCCAGTGTACGTCCGCGACGGCGCGTGCAGCATGGGGGTTTTCCCCTGGTCAGCGGGGTCGCCGGATCGGGACGGTCACCCTGTCGGGTCGACCGCCCACCGCAGGCGCCGCGCAGCCCCAGGAAACGAGACGAATGCCGAGAGGGTAGAGTTCCGCGCCGACCGGCGGCGGAAATCTACCCTTCGCGAATGATCGGTTACAGGGCCAGTCGCTCCCGCACGACCTCGGCGAGCGCGTCCGCGTGGCGGCGGGCGTCGTCCTCGGACCCGGCCTCGACCATAACGCGCACCATCTCCTCCGTGCCCGACGGCCGCAGCAGCACGCGCCCCGAGAGGCCGAGCTCGGCGGTGGCGCGGGCCACGGCATCCTGGACCACGTCGTCGGAGCCCGCACGCGTGCGGTCGACCCCGCGGACGTTCACGAGCACCTGCGGGTACACGGTCATGATCGAGGCGAGCTCGGCGAGAGTCTTGCCCGTGCGGGCCATCTCGGCGACCAGGTGCAGGCCGGTGAGCACACCGTCGCCGGTGGTCGCGTACTCGCTCATGATGACGTGGCCCGACTGCTCGCCGCCGAGCGCGAAGCCGCCCTCGTTCATGCGCTCGAGCACGTAGCGGTCGCCGACGGCGGTGGTCTCGACGCGGATGCCGTGGGCCGACATGGCGCGGTGCAGGCCGAGGTTGCTCATCACGGTGGCGACGAGCGTGTCGTCGGCGAGGCGACCGCGGCTCTTCATCGACACCGCGAGGATCGCCATGATCTGGTCGCCGTCGACGATCTTGCCGTTCGCATCGACCGCGAGGCAGCGGTCGGCGTCACCGTCGTGCGCGATGCCCACGTCGGCGCCGTGCGCCACGACCGCCTTCGACAGCACGTCGAGGTGCGTCGAGCCCACGCCGTCGTTGATGTTGAAGCCGTCGGGGTCGGCGCCGATGACGGTGACCCGGGCACCCGCGTCGCGGAAGGTCTCAGGAGAGACTCCGGATGCCGCGCCGTGCGCGCAGTCCAGCACGACGTGCAGGCCGTCGAGGCGATTCGGCAGCGAGCCGAGCAGATGCACGACGTAGCGGTCTTCGGCGTCGGCGAACCGGCGGATGCGGCCGACGGCGGCACCGGTCGGCAGCAGCTTCTGCCCGTCCATGGCGCGCTCGATGCGTGCTTCCACGATGTCGGGCAGCTTCACGCCGCCGCGCGCGAAGATCTTGATGCCGTTGTCGGCGGCGGGATTGTGGGATGCCGACACCATGACGCCGAAGTCGGCATCGATGTCGGCGATCAGGAACGCCGCGGCGGGCGTCGGCAGCACGCCCGCGTCGTAGACGTCGACGCCCGAGGATGCGAGCCCTGCCTCGACGGCGGCCGAGAGGAACTCGCCCGACACCCGGGGGTCGCGCGCGACGACCGCGCTCAGGCGCTTGCCGGCGGCGCGACGCGCCTCGGCAGTACGGCCCTGGCCCAGGACGACGGCGGTCGCCTGGGCCAGGGACAGTGCGAGATCGGCGGTGAGGGGGCCGTTGGCCAGCCCCCTCACCCCGTCCGTGCCAAAGATCGGCATACGGAGGTGAAGCCGATCAGCGCTTCGAGTACTGCGGAGCCTTGCGAGCCTTCTTGAGACCGGCCTTCTTGCGCTCGATGACGCGGGCGTCGCGCGAGAGGAAGCCGGCCTTCTTGAGGGTCGGGCGGTTGTTCTCGGTGTCGATCTCGTTCAGCGCACGGGCGATGCCGAGACGCAGCGCGCCGGCCTGGCCCGAGGGGCCACCGCCCGAGATGCGCACGATGACGTCGTACGCGTCGGTGAGGTTGAGCACCGTGAACGGGTCGGTGATGAGCTGCTGGTGCAGCTTGTTCGGGAAGTAGTCCTCGAACGCACGGCCGTTGACGGTGATGGTGCCCGAGCCGGGGATGACGCGCACGCGGGCGATGGCCTGCTTGCGGCGACCGACGGCCGCACCCGAGACCGAGAGCACGGGGCGCTCGACGGGGGTCACGGTCTCGTCGAGCGGGGTCTCGGTCGAGTAGTTGGTGGTTTCTTCTTCGATGTTCGCCATCAGTGTGTCCTTGTCTCTGCGGCGCTTACTGGGCGACCTGGTCGAAAACGTACGCGGTGGGCTTCTGCGCGGCGTGCGGGTGCTCGGCACCGCGGTACACCTTGAGCTTCGCCAGCTGGTCGCGGCCGAGCGAGTTCTTCGGGAGCATGCCACGGACGGCCTTCTCCACGGCGCGGACGGGGTTCTTCTCGAGGAGCTCCGAGTAGGTGACCGACTTGAGGCCGCCCGGGTAGCCCGAGTGGCGGTAGGCCTTCTTCTGCTCGAGCTTCTGGCCGGTCAGTGCGACCTTCTCGGCGTTGATGATGATGACGAAGTCGCCCTGGTCGATGTGCGGGGCGAACGTCGGCTTGTGCTTGCCGCGGAGGAGAACGGCGGCGTGCGAGGCGAGACGGCCGAGCACGACGTCAGTCGCGTCGATGACCAGCCACTCGCGCTGGGCTTCGCCAGCCTTGGGGGTGTAAGTGCGCGTCACAGTAGTGCTGCTTTCTTGATTCGAACGGAGAGGTTCGTGAATCCCACTCCGGGGTGGTTCCTTGCTTCGGTCGTTGAGCGAGCGAAGCGAGACGAAACGCCTGGGAACACGCCAGTGGAGGGCTCACGTTCGTGGTGCCGGGTCAGCTGAGCAGGCACCAAAGATCAATAGTACGCCAGACGGATGCCGCAGCCAAACGCGCAATACCGCGGGTTCTCACCACGCGAGCAGCGCCACGCCGCTAAGGCGTCGGCTCGGTGGGTGGCGGCGCGGGTGGTGGGGCCGGCGCTGGGTCCGGGTCCGGTGCGGGCGCGGGCGCTGGGTCCGG